>CANTHA010000001.1 GCA_947653375.1 uncultured Clostridium sp.
ATACAGCTATGAATAAAAGTAAAGAAAGAATTTTAGTAAAAGCATTCGAAAATTCAAGATATGTTACAGAAAGTGAAAATGAAGCAGAATCATTAAAGGAAGCAGTAGATAATGATAATATTTATAGCAATAGAGAATATGCACGATATTGGCATGGAATACAAGTTATAATAAGACCACTATTATTAGTTTTAAATTATGAAGAAATAAGATATTTATTTATGATTATAATGTTTATACTATTATTTATAACAAGTATGCAAATACAAAAAAATTTAAGTTTAGTACACTCTATTACATTTGTTTTTTGTAATTTAGTAATTGGATTTTTTATAATTCCAGCTTCATTACAGTATGTTTCGATTTTTGCTATAATGTTAATAAGTGTAAGCCTAATTAATTTTCTGTACGAAAAAGATAAAGAATATTTATATCCATACTTATTTTTTATAATAGGAGGCTTAACGACTTTCTTTGATTTATTAACAACACCGTTATTAACATTAGGTATACCACTTATATATGCTATATTATTAAAAGCAAAGAAGGAAGAAACAGTAGGACAAGTAATAAAAGATATAGTGAAATTTTCAATATTATGGGGAATATCATATGTAACAATATTCTTCTCTAAATGGCTTATTGCATCATTTATGCTACATAGAGATGTTGTAACAGATGCAATAAATCAAATTTTATTTAGAACTAATGGAAGTGAACAATATCCTGTAACAAGAATGGGAGCTTTAAAAGTAAATATAGATGTTTTATTTAGTAATGTTTTACAAAAAATGTTTATAGGAATAGCTATATTATGGATAGTAATATTATCAAAGAAAAGAAAAAAATTAAAAGAATGCAAAATGATTATACCATTAGTTATATTAGCTATATATCCATATATATGGTATATTATATTTGCAGGTCATTCAAAAATACATGCATTTTTTACATTTAGACTGCAACTTATATCATTAATAGCTATTTTGTATTCAATGATAGAATGTACAGATTTGAAAAAGTTACAAAAGCCAATAAATAAAGTATAAAATATTATAATAAAAGAAAGAGGGGAAATATATGAAAACAGCAGTATTAATACCATGTTACAATGAAGAAGTTACAATAGAAAAAGTAATAAAAGATTTTAAGAGAGAATTACCAGAAGCAGAAATATATGTATATGATAATAATTCAAAAGATAAAACAGCAGAAATTGCTAGAAAAAACGGAGCAATAGTAAAACATGAATATCGACAAGGAAAAGGAAATGTAGTAAGAAGTATGTTTAGAGATGTTGAAGCAGATGTTTATGTTATGGTAGATGGAGATGACACTTATCCAGCAGAAGAAGTGCACAAATTAATGAAACCAATTCTTGAAGGTAAAGCTGATATGGTTATAGGAGATAGATTAACAAATGGTACATATCAAAAAGAAAATAAGAGACATTTTCATGAATTTGGAAATAACTTAGTAAAAAAAGCAATAAATATAGCTTTTAAAACTAATTTAAGAGATATTATGACTGGATATAGAGTTTTTAATAAATTTTTTGTAAAGACAATGCCTGTAATGAGTCCTAAATTTGAAATAGAAACAGAAATGTCTTTACATGCTTTAGACAAAAAGTTTATTATAGAAGAAATTCCTATTGTATATAGAGATAGACCAGAAGGTAGTGAATCAAAATTAAATACAATTAGTGATGGAATAAAAGTAGTAAAAACAATAGTAAAAATGTTTAAAGATTTTAGACCTCGTCAATTTTTCTGGATAATTTCTTTAATATTTATATTAATAGGATTGATTGTTGGAATTCCTGTAATTGTAGAGTTTGCTCAAACAAGCTATATAACAAAATTGCCTTCAGCAGTGTTAGCAACAGGAATTATGATTTTTGCAATTATAATTGCACAATGTGGTGTTATTTTAGATACTGTGGTAAAACAGCATAGAGAAAAATATGAACTAGAATTATCAAGATATGTGCAATTAGAAAAATTAAAAGATAATGAGAAATAATCATATATGGAGAAAAAGTATGAAAAAAATAAAAGAGCTATATATTAGATATAAAGAAATAATAAATTACTTAATTTTTGGTGTATTAGCAACAGCTGTTAAATTTGGAACTTATATAATATTTTCAAGATTATTTAATTTAGATGAAGTCTTAAGTAGTGGATTATCTTGGTTTTGTGCAGTTTCATTTGCATATATAACAAACAAAATATTTGTATTTGATAGTAAAACTACAACATTTATACAAACCTTAAAAGAAGTTTTTATGTTTTTTATTGCAAGAATTTTATCAGGAATATTATGTGATGTTGGAACTTTTGCACTAATGGTAAAAATATTCCATATAAATGATATTATTGCAACAATTGTCACACAAGCTATGGTTATTATTATGAATTATATTTTAAGTAAGACAGTTGTGTTTTCGAAAAAGCATATATAAAATTAATATATAAATATTAGGAAATAATTACTATAAATTTTTAACATAAAAATATTGATAAAATGGAGTGAAATCGATATAATTAATTTAGTATAAATTTAGAATTAAAGGAGACTATAAAAATGAATAAAAATATAATGAGATTTATTGGGGTAATATTAATATTAATTATGTTTTTTTCTATAATTTTTCCGACAGTTAACTTCGCATATCAAGAAACAAAAGAAAACAATAATATAAATAATAACATAAATAATGTAATAGATAAAAATGAAAATAAAGTAGAAGAAAATAATTCAATAAATAATAATATAAATAACGAACAAGTTAATAATTCAATAGATAATAACACTAACAATACACAAGTTAATGTTAATACAAATACTGAAGAAGAAAAATCTAATAGTAAAGATAATATAGAACCTACAGATGATAAGCAAATACAACAAGATAATAGTGTACAAGTTACAAGCATAGATGCTACAAGTGGAACTTCTAGTATTTTGGCAGAAGGTATATATGAGATTTATACAGCAACTAATCCAAATAAAGTTATAGAAGTTTATAACAGTTCATGTTCAAATTTTGCTAATATTCAATTATGGGATAATTTAGGATTACAAAGACAAAAATTCGAAATTTCTTATGATGTGCAAAAATCCGCATACATTATAACTGCAGTTCATTCAGATAAAGTTTTTGATGTTTATGCAGGACAAAGAGTTAATTTTGCAAATATACAACAATATAGTTATAATGGCTCAATAGCACAACAATGGACAATTAAAGAAACAGGAGATGGATATTATAATATTATTTCAAAAGACAGTAATAAATATTTAGATATATATGCAGGAAGCACAAATAATGGAGCAAATATACAGTTATATGAAGGAAATGGTTCAATAGCACAAAAATTTGGATTTAAAAAAATTGATGAAGCTAAAGGAACTCAAACAATATCAGATGGTATTTATAATATAAAACCAAAAATAGACAATAATAAATCACTTCAAGTAGAAGGAAAATCAACAGAAAATAATAAAAGAATTCAATTAGCAAATGCATCTATTAGTAAAAGTCAAAATTTTATTATTAAATATTTGAACAATGGTTACTATTCTTTAACTATTGAATTATCTAATAAATCATTAGATGTTCCAGGAGCAGAAGCTAGAAATGGAATTAATATTCAACAATATACTAGTAATAATACAACTGCACAGCAATGGATAATAAAAGATGCAGGAGAAGGATATTATTATATAATTTCAAGATGTAATGGATTATATGTAGATATTCCTGCCGGAAATGCAAGTTTAGGTATAAATATGCAATTATATACAGGAAATTCTTCTAATGCGCAAAAATTTAAATTTGAAGAAGTAGAAGAACTAAAAAGTGATAAATTAAATTCAGATGGTGTTTATTATATAACATCAGCATTATCTTCTAATAAAGTATTAACTGTTTCAAACGGTGAATATAATAATTTTTCTAATGTTAATTTATGGGATAAAAATGATAAAGAATATCAGAAATTTGAGTTAGTATATGATCAACAATTAAAAACATATACAATAACAGCTTTACACTCAAATAAGGCTTTAGATGTATATGGTGGAGGGCAAACTAACGGAACAAATGTTGATCAATATCAAAGTAATAAATCAATTGCACAACAATGGATTTTAAAAGATGCAGGAAATGGCTATTACTATATAATTTCTAAATGCAACTATTTATATTTAGATTTATATGCAGGTTCTACAGTAAATGGAACTAATATTCAGATGTACGAAAGCAATAATTCAAACGCTCAAAAATTCAAATTTATTGAAGCTACAACAGAAAGAGGAACAAAGACAATTGAAAATGGAACATATAATATAGTTAGTAAAATAAATGATAATAAAGTTCTTCAAGTAGCAAATCAATCTGTATTAAATGGTGAGAATATACAAGTTTACGATAAATTAAAAGTAATAAATCAAACACAAAGTTTTGAAATACAATATTTAGAAAATGGATATTATTCAATCAAAGGGAAAAAATCAGGAAAAGCTTTAGAAGTTAAAAATGGATATTCTGTAAATGGAACAAAAATACAACAAAATAATTATGGAGATACAACAATACAACAATGGATGATAAAGGATGCAGGAGATGGATACTATTATATAATTTCAAGATGCAATGGATTATATGTAGATATACCAGGTGGAAGTGTTTCTAATAATACAGAAATTCAAGTATATGAGGGAAATAATTCATTAGCACAAAAGTTTAAATTTGTAGAAGCAAAACAGGAATTAAATCGTGAAAGAACTTTATCAGATGGAGTTTATAATATTTCTACTGCATTAGATAACAATAAAGTTTTAGATATTGCAGGAGGAGATTATTCAAATGGAGCTAATGTTCAAATATGGGATAATTCTAAAGTACAGCAACAAAAATTTCAATTGAAATATAATGAATCTGGTAAGTATTATGAAATAAAATCAGCAAGTTCAGGAAAAGTATTAGATGTTTACAATAATGGAAAAACTGATTATTCAAATGTATGGCAATATCAAAGTAATGGTTCAGAAGCACAAAAATGGATACTTCAAGATGCAGGAAATGGCTATTATTATATAGTAGCAATGAATTCAAACCTATATTTAGATGTTTTTGCTGGAAGAACAAGCAATGGAACCAATATTCAAGTTTTTGAAGGAAATGAAAGAAGTTCTCAAAAATTTAAATTTAATAAAGTTACAATGATAGATGATGATTCATATAGAATATCAATTAAGAAAAATCCTAATATGTTATTAGATATAAATGGAGGCTCAACATCAGAAAATGAGAATGTACAAATATGGTCAAATAGTAGTGTGAATCAACAAATATTTAAAATAGAAAATATAGACAAAACATATTGTAAGATAGTAGCAAAACATTCTAATAAAGTTTTAACAGTACAAAATAATAACAATGTTGTACAAACTACATATTCAGGAAATGATAATCAAAAATGGAGTTTTGAGATTGTAGAAAATGGATATTATAAAATAAAATCTAAATCAACAGGATTATATTTAGATGTTTATGCAAATAGAACAGAAAATGGAACAAATGTAAGAGTTTATGAGGAAAATGAATCTGAAGCCCAATTGTTTAAACTAAATGATATAATTCAAAGACATGGAATAGATGTAAGTGAATTTAATGGTATTATTGATTGGGGAGAAGTAAAAAGATCAGGACAAGCTGATTTTGCTATTATAAGAGCAGGATATAGAGGATATGGTTCTGGAAGATTAGTAACAGATGCACAATTTGTTAAAAATGTAAGAGGAGCAGCAGAAAATGGAATAGATATAGGAATATATTTCTTTACACAAGCAGTAACTATTCAAGAAGCAGTTGAAGAAGCTAACTATGTATTAAATTTAGTAAGAGCTTATGATGTAAAAGTAAAATATCCAATAGTAATTGATACAGAATACTCTGGTTCAACAACAAATGGAAAAAACGATAATTTAGGAAGAGCTGATAATTTAGATATAGGAAATAGGACAGCAGTATGTAAAGCTTTTTGTGATACAATAAGAAGTGCTGGATATACACCAGCTGTATATGCAAGTAGAAATTGGTTTTACGAGAGATTAAATGTAGCTGGATTAGGAGATTGTGATATATGGGTTGCACATTATACAGGAAGTGCTTCAAATACAACAAATTACAGATATAGTTATAATATTTGGCAATACACAAGTTCAGGTTTAATTCCAGGAGTTAGAGCAAATGTAGATATGAATATATCATATAAAATTTATAAATAGTAAAAACGAGGGGGAAAATGTGAAAGTTTTAGTAATAGTACCAGCTTATAACGAAGCATTAAATATAGAAAAGACAGTTAAAGATTTGCAAGAAAACGCAAAAGAATTTGACTATGTAATTATAAATGACTGTTCAAAAGATAATACAAAAGAAGTATGTGAAAACAATAAATACAACATTATTTCATTACCAATAAATTATGGGTTAACTAGTGGAATTCAAATAGGAATGAAATATGCATATGAAAATAATTATGATGTTGTAATTCAATTTGATGGAGATGGACAGCATAATGCTAAATATATAAGAAATTTAGTAAAAGAAATAGAAGATAAAAATGCTGATATTGTTATAGGTTCTCGTTTTGTTAAAAATAAAAAACCAAAATCCATAAGAATGTTAGGAAGCAATATTATACAATTAGCTATTAAATTGGTAACAGGTAAAACAATAAAAGATCCAACCTCAGGAATGAGAGCTTATAACAAAAAAGCAATAGAGCAATTTGTTATAAATAGCAGTTTAACACCTGAACCTGATACTCTTGTATATATGATGAAAAGGAAAATGAAAATTAAAGAAACTCGGAGTTGAAATGAATGAAAGAGAATTTGGTGAGAGTTATTTTAATGCATTAAAATCAATCGAATATATGTTAAGCATGTTATTCTCTATTATATTTGTAAGAGCTTTTACAAGAAAAGGAGGAGATAAAAAATGACAATAACATTAAGAATTATTTTAATTATTTGTTCACTCATATCTTTTATTCTATGTATAAAAAGAGTAAAACAATCCAAAATGAGAATAGCAGATTCTATTATATGGGTAATAGGAAGTTTTATATTAATTTTAATGAGCATATTTTCGTATGGAGTAGAATGGATATCAAATAAACTAGGATTTATGGCACCTGTTAATTTTGTATTTCTAGTTGTAATAGGATTTTTGTTAATAGAAACATTTATTAGTAATATAAAAGTTTCAATGTTAAATGAAAAAGTAAAAAATTTAAACCATTATATAGCATTAAAAGAATATGGGAAAAAGGAGAATATAAATGAATAAATATGATGTAATAGTAGTAGGAGCAGGATTTGCAGGAGCAGTAATTGCTAGAAAAGCTAGTGACCAAGGAAAAAAAGTATTAATTATAGAAAAAAGACCACAAATAGGTGGAAATATGTATGAATGTTTTGATGAAAAAGGGATTAGAATTCATCTTTATGGACCACATATTTTTCATACAAATAATGAAGAAGTATTTGAATTTCTAAAGAAATATAGTGAATTTTATCCATATGAGCATAAAGTAATAGGAAAGATTGATGGTAAGTTAGTTCCAATACCTTTTAATTTTACATCTCTTGAAATGTTATTTGAAAAAGATAAAGCAGAAGAGATAAAAGAAAAATTAAAAGAAAATTACCCTAATGAAGAAAAAGTATCTATCCTAGATTTAATAAAAAATGAAGATCCTGTAATTAAAGAATTTGGAGAATTTGTTTTTGAAAAAGTATTTGTACATTATACAGCAAAACAATGGGGAATACCTATAGAACAGGTTGATAAATCAACAATAAATAGAGTACCAGTAGTTTTAGGATATGATGATAGATATTTTAAAGATAAAATTCAATATATGCCACAGGAAGGATTTACCAAATTATTTGAAAATATGTTAGATAGTGAAAACATAGATATAAGATTAAACCAAGATATAACAGAAATACTAACTTTAGATTTTGAAAACAAGAAAACATATATACAAGATGCAGAATTTAAAGGACCAATTATTTTCACAGGAGCAGTAGATGAATTATTAAAATTTAAATATGGAAGATTACCATATCGATCTCTAGATTTAGTATTTGAAAATTATCCGAAAACGTATTTTCAAACAAATTCAGTAGTAAATTATCCAAATGAAGAAAAATTTACTAGAATAACAGAATTTAAATATTTAACAAACCAAGAAGTCGAAAATACAACTACTATTTTAAAAGAATATCCTTTAAAATATGATGCCAATAATGAAAAGTGTCAAGACCCATATTATCCTATTATTAATGATGAAAATTTGGATATGTATGAAAATTACAAAAAAGAAATAAATGAGTTTGCTAATATATATTTAGTAGGAAGATTAGCAGAATATAAATACTATAATATGGATGCTGTAATAGAAAGAGCATTAGAAGTAAGTAAAGAAATATAAAAAGGAGAAGAAAATGAATAATAAAGAAATAAAAGTAAGTATCATAGTTCCAGTATATAAAGTAGAAAAATATTTACATAGAAGTATGGATTCTTTAGTAAATCAGACTTTAGACGGAGTTGAAATTATATGTATTAATGATGGTTCTCCAGATAATTGTTTAAATATATTGAAAGAATATCAAGAGAAATACCCAGACAAAAATATAGTAATTATAGATAAGAAAAATGAAGGTGTTTGGAAGGGACGTTTTGATGGAATTAAAAAAGCAACAGGTGAATATATAGGATTTACAGATTCAGACGATTATATTGCAAAAGATTATGCAGAAAAATTATATAATGCAGCAAAACAGACAGATGCAGATATATCTGTATGTGGATTTGATAGAATGGATGTAGATACAAGTCATGTATATTCAACAGAAATGACACAATTTGAAGGAAAAGTTATAGATATGGAAACTAATCCAGAGGATATAATGTCTATAAATACAGCTCTATGGAATAAATTATATAAAGCAGAAATATTAAAAAATATGAAGAACTTGGACAATCCTCCTAGAATTTTTGATGATATGATGTTTTTATTATTGGTATATTTAAATACTAGAAAAATCACATTCATTAAAGATAGCTTATATTACTATATGGTAAGACAAGATTCTATTATGGCAACAATAAAAAAAGAGCAAGTGGAAGATACACAAAATGCAATGATTCGTATAAAGTCAATTTATGAAAACGATGAATTTGGTAAAAAGTTATTACCTGTTATTGATGCTATGACATTTTTACACTTTGGTATTTCACTAATGTTTAGAATTTCAGCTGATAAAACAAGTAATTTTAAAGAAGAATTAAAGAAAAATAAAAATTATTTGGATACTAATTTTTCTACATGGAGAAAATCAAAATATTTAAAAATTTCTTATTGTATAAGTCATAAAGCAAATATAAAGGTAGCTATTATGAAAAAAATATATGTGATGGGCTTATTTAGAGTATTTATAAGTGTTTATAATTTTATTATTAATAAATTAAAAATGGATATTAAGTGGTAAAAAAGAGGAGAAATAATGGAAGAAATACAAAAAAGGAGAAATTTTAAGATGCAATTTATATTAGTAGTAATATACTTATTACTTACAATGTCAGGATTAGTATTGATTAAATTAGGCGGAAATTCAGGGTCACTATCAATAACACAAGGAAATGTTAATTTTGGAGTAAGTTTAATAAGTTTAATAGGATTAATATGTTATATAGGAAGTTTCTTGTTATATACACGAATAGTTGTAATATTTGATCTAAGCTATATAACACCATTATGTACAGGTATAGTACAAATTTTAACACTAATAGCATCTAAACTTATATTTAAAGAAAATATAAGCATTCAAGGTGTAATTGGTGCAAGTATTATTATTATAGGATTAATAATAATGAATTTGAAAAGAGCTTAAAAATATAAATATAAAATAGAAAGATGTGATATATATGAAAGATATAATTAAAAAATTTAGCATTAAAAATATTATATGTTTCCTTTTAATATTTACAATATTTTTAAATATATTTTTGCCAACTCTATGTTTTGCTATAGAACAAAAAAATAATGAAAGTATAACTAATAATAATTTATCTAATAGTACAAATACAATTAACAATACTACAAGTAATACTAATACTACTATAAATGATACTATAAATAATACTATAAGTAATTCCACAAGCAATACTAATACAAATCAAGTAGATAAAATTGAAGAAGATACTCAAGAAGAACAAAAAAAGGATGAATCAAAAGAAGAAAATAAGGACGAAAGTGTAGAGGAATTTGTTCAAGAAGAACTTGAAACACAAGTTAATATGCTAAAAGGTACTAATCAGATTAGTGACAAAATAGAAGATGGAATATATGAAATTGTATCTGCAAAAAATACAGGTAAATTATTAAGTATAGATAATAATTCAAATGCAGAAATATGGGAAAGAGTAAATGATAAAAGTCAAAAGTTTCAAATTACATATTCAAACGAAGGATATTACACAATAAAAATATTAAATACAGAAAAAGTGCTAGATGTATATGCAGGTTTATGTGATAGTGGAACAAATGTACAAGCATATCAAAGAAACAATTCAGATGCACAAAAATGGATAATAAAGAAAGAAACAAATGGACAATATTCAATAATATCAAAATCAAGCGGATTATATTTAGATATATATGCAGGAGATACAACAAATGGGGCAAATGTACAGATATATGAAGGTAATGGAAGTATTGCTCAGAGGTTTGTATTCAAAAAAGTAGAAGAGATAAAAAGTGAAAGAACAATAAAAGATGGAATATATGAAATTGCATCTGCAAAAGATATAAGTAAATTATTAAGTATAGATAATAACTCAAATGCTTTAATATGGCAAAAATCTAATAATAAAAGTCAAAAGTTTCAAGTTACATATTCAAATGAAGGATATTATACAATTAAGATATTAAATACAGAAAAAGTATTAGATATATATGCAGGTTTGCGTGATAATGGAACAAATGTACAAGCATATCAAGGAAACAATTCAGATGCACAAAAATGGATAATAAAAAAAGAGGCAAATGGACAATATTCAATAATATCAAAATCAAGTGGATTGTATTTAGATATATATGCAGGAGATACAACAAATGGAGCAAATGTGCAGATATATGAAGGTAATGGAAGTATTGCTCAGAAATTTATATTTCAAGAGCCACAACAAATAAAAGGAGAAAAGACAATACCAGATGGAATGTATAAAATTAAATCAGCAATCAACCAAAAAATGGTACTAGATATTTCAGGAGGAAGTAAAGCTGATTTTGCAAATGTACAAATATGGGAAGATAGTAATGTAAAGCAACAAAAATTTCATATAAAATATATAGGAAATGGATTTTATACAATAAGAGCAGTACATTCAAAAAAGTCTGTAGATGTATATGCAGGTTCTCAAGAATTGGGTGCAAATGTAAACCAATATTCATATAATGGTGGAGATGCACAACAATGGATTATAAAAGATGCTGGAAGTGGATATTATAATTTAATATCTAAATGTAATTATTTATATTTAGATATATATGCAGGAGCAACTTCAAATGGAACAAATGTGCAAATGTATGAAGGAAATGGAAGTAATGCACAAAAATTTAAATTTGAGAAAACAGAGGCTCAAGCTATAGATAATGGTACATATGAAATAAGTATGGCTTCAAATAGTAATAAAATAATAGAAGTAAATGATAGTAGTAGGGAAGATTTTGCAAATGTACAAATATGGGATAGACTAAATAGAAATTGTCAAAAGTTTAATGTAATATATAATGAAAATACTAAAGAATATACAATAAAAGCTGTACATTCTAATAAAGCATTAGATGTATATGCAGGTTTAAATGAAAATGGAACAAATGTACAACAATATACAGCTAATAATTCAATTGCACAAAAATGGAATATAATAGATTTAGGTGATGGTACTTATAATATAGTTTCAAAATGTAATGGCCTATATTTGGACGTATATGGAGGCTCTACTAAAAATGGAGCAAATGTACAAGTGTACAAAGGAAATGGTTCTATTGCACAATTATTTAGATTTAATGAAACTACTATAACAGATGGAAATTGTTCGGATTTTGAATTTGTAAATGAAAATAGATATCCAGGATACAAAAATTTATTAAGGGATTTGCAAAACAAATATCCTAATTGGACAATAAGACTTGAATATACAGGTCTTGATTGGAACAGAGTAATAGAATCTGAAGATCAATTTAGTGGAGGAAGCCCAAAAAATTTAATACATGATTCATATGGAAATGAATGGATAAATGGAACAACAAAGTATGATGTTACTAATAATTGGTATCGTGCTTCAAGAAAGGCAATAGCATATATGATGGATCCTCGTAATAGTCTAACAGAAAAGTGGATATTCCAATTTCAAGATTTATCATCTTCTTCAGGAACAAGACAAGAAGTAGCAAAAATGACACAAGGAACATTTCTATGTAAAGATACAATAATTGATGAGATTATGAGAACTTCACAAGAACAAAATATTAGTCCATTCCATTTAGTATCTAGAATAAAACAAGAACAAGGTGCTGATGGTAAAGGAATATTAAATGGTAATTATGAATATTTACGGAAAAAAAGTTTATAATTTATTTAATATAAATGTTAGTGGAAATACATCAGCTGGAATATTAGCAGGAGCTAGATATGCTTATGATAAAGGTTGGTTTACACAAGAAGCATCTATAAGAGGAGGAGCAGAATTTTTAAAAACTAAATATATAAGCAAAGGACAAACTACATTATATTATCAGAAATATAACGTAGTAAATCATGAAGAATTATTTGGACATCAATATATGCAAAATATTAGAGCAGCAAATGACGAAGGAAATATGATTTATAAAGCATATTATGAAAATGGAGTTTTACAAAGTCATTTTGAATTTGTTATTCCAGTATATGAAAATATGCCATCATCAGCATCACCTAGACCAAATAATTAATATTTTTTATACAAGGAGAATGACATGAAAAAAATATCATTAATTATACCAATGTATTGTGAAGAAAAAGTTATAAAAGAATGCTATAATAGAATAGTAAAAACTTTAGGAACCTTAGAAGATTATGAAAGAGAAATTATATTTATAAATGATGGGAGTAAAGATAAAACATTAGAAATATTAGAAAATATAGCATCAAAAGATAAAAATGTTAAAGTAATATCTTTTTCAAGAAATTTTGGACATCAAGCAGCTGTTACTGCTGGATTAAAAGAAGTAACAGGAGATGTAGTAGTAATAATTGATGCAGATTTACAAGATCCTCCAGAGATAATACCTGAAATGTTAAGATTATGGGAAAATGGTAATGAAGTAATATACGGAAAAAGAAAAAAAAGAAAAGGTGAATCGGCTTTTAAATTATTTACTGCAAAAATGTTTTATAAAACACTTAATGCATTATCTGATGTAGAAATACCTAAAGATACAGGAGACTTTAGATTAGTAGACAGAAAAGTAGTAGATGCAATAAATGATATGCCAGAACATAATAAATTTCTAAGAGGCTTATTTAGTTGGGTAGGATATAGACAAGTTGCTTATGAATATGAAAGACAAGAAAGATTTGCTGGAAAAACAAAATATTCATTAAGGAAGATGTTAAAACTTGCATCAGATGGAATTATCAGCTTTTCTACAAAGCCATTAAAGATATTAGGAGGAATAGGAATATTTTCAATAATAATATCTATATGTATATTAACATATGCACTAATATCATATATATTTAAATTAAATAATTTATCTGCAGGTTGGACATCATTGATGGTTACAATTACATTCTTTTCAGGAGTTCAATTAATATCTTTATGGTTAATTTCAGAGTATATAGGTAGAATTTATGATGAATCAAAGCAAAGACCACAATATATTATAGATAAAAAAATTAATATAGAATAAAAGTTATTATTCAGTGTAGCATAAAAATTAACTGTTCTAAATATTAATATATCAACATTTAGAACTACTCTATAAAGTTAAATCTAAACTGTAACTAATAAAACATAAAAAGTACAAGAAACTCTTGTACTTTTTGTATTTTAATGGTATGATAAACACGTAAAAATCGAAAGGAAGTGTAAGTATGAAAATACTAATTACAGGAGCAAATGGAATGCTTGCAAAATCTGTAATAAAAAGATTAGAAAAAGAAAATGAATTAATTTGTACAGATGTTGAAGATTTAGATATAACAAATCAAGAAGCTGTAATAAAATATGTTAAGGAATTGGCACCAAATTGTATAATCAATTGTGCAGCATATACAGCAGTTGATAAAGCAGAAGAAGCTGGACCAATAGTAGAAAAAATTAATGCAGATGGACCAGGAAATTTAGCTAAAGCTGCAAATGAAGTAGGAGCACCATTAGTACATATAAGTACAGACTATGTATTTGGTGGAGAATTAGATATTGAAAAAGACTATAAAGAAGATGATGCGAAATCACCAGTAACAGCCTATGGAATAACAAAATTACATGGTGAAGAACAAATACAAAAAAATACAGATAAATACTACATATTTAGAACTGCATGGTTATATGGAGATGGTAATAACTTTGTAAGAACAATGTTAAAATTAGGAGAAGCTAAAGATGAAATAAGTGTTGTTGCAGATCAACATGGAAGTCCAACATATGCAGAAGATTTAGCTGATTTTATTGGACAAGCCATAGAAAAACAAATACCTTATGGAGTATACCATACAACAAACGAAGGATATACAACATGGTATGACTTTACAAAAGCTATTTTTGAATATACAGGAATAATTTGTAAAGTAAATCCAGTTACAACAGAAAAATACATTGAAATGATGAATATAGTACAAGCAAAAAGACCAAAGAATTCTAAACTTTCAAAAGAAAAATTAAAACAACAAGGAATCAAAGTTCCAGCTTGGGAAGATGCATTAAAAAGATATTTAAAACAAGAAGGAAAAATGGCTTAAAAATAACTCTTTTGTAACAAAACTAAATAACTAAAAAGAACAATAAACTAAGAAAGGAATGAAATAAAAATGAAAAATAGAAAAGGAATTATATTAGCAGGAGGAAGTGGAACAAGACTATATCCATTAACAATAGCAATATCAAAGCAAATAATGCCAGTGTATGATAAACCAATGATATATTATCCAATATCAGTTTTAATGGAAGCAAATATAAAAGAAGTTTTAATCATATCAACACCAAGAGATATTGTAGTATTCAAAGAACTATTAGGAGATGGTTCACAATGGGGAATGCATTTTGAATACAAAATACAAGAAAAGCCAAATGGATTAGCAGAAGCATTTATAATAGGAGATGAATTTATAGGACAAGATAATGTTGCAATGATATTAGGTGACAACATGTTTTATGGTTCTCATTTATCAGAAATATTAAAAAGAGCAAATGAAAGAGAAAACGAATCTACAATATTTGGTTATTATGTAAAAGATCCAAGAAGATATGGAGTAGTAGAAATAGACGAAAATGGAAAAGCAATATCAATAGAAGAAAAGCCAGAAGAACCAAAATCAAACTATGCGGTTCCTGGATTATATTTTTACACCAATGATGTAATAGAAATTGCTAAAAATACAAAGCCATCAGCAAGAGGAGAACTAGAAATAACATCTGTTAATGATGAATACATGAAAAGAGGAAAATTAACAGTTGAAAAATTAGGGAATGGAATGGCATGGTTTGATACAGGAACACATGATGCATTAATAGAAACAGCAAGTTTTGTACAAACAATAGAAAAAAGACAAGGAATTCAAGTATCATGTCCAGAAGAAATTGCTTACAAAAAAGGATGGATAACAGCAGAAGAATTATCAAAAATAGCAGATAAATACATGAAAACAGAATATGGACAATACTTAAAAGATTTAGCAACTAATAAAATAGTGTGACAAAGGGGTCGGGTTTATTTGTCACATTAATAATAAAAAAATATAAGTTTATATATAAAATATTAAAATTAAATTCATTGCTGGTCAGGTTAATCGTATAAATAATTTAGCACATTTCATAATTAGAAAATTTAGTCTATCTAACCTATATGAATATTACCTTTCCAAACTGTGCGTCATTTATTTTAATATTTTATAGATAAACTAAATTAATTATCAAACTGTGACAAATAAGGGCGACCCCTTTGTCACAAAAGAGAAGGAGTGTTAATAAATGGGAAAGTTTAAAAAGGTAGAGACTTCTATAGATGGAGTATATGTTATTGAACCAACGATTTTTGGAGATAGTAGAGGTTATTTTATGGAGACATATAGTAATACTGAATTTGCAGAAATTGGTTTAAATTATAATTTTGTACAAGATAATCAATCTAAATCTAGTAAAGGTGTTTTAAGAGGATTGCATTTTCAAAAAGAAAATACACAAGCTAAACTAGTTAGAGTAATTAAAGGTGAAGTTTTTGATGTAGCAGTAGATTTAAGACCTGGTAGTAAAACATATGGTAAATGGGAAGGTGTAATACTTTCTGAAGAAAACAAAAAAATGTTTATGATTCCTAGAGGTTTTGCACATGGATTTTTAGTATTATCAGATGAAGCAGAATTTACGTATAAATGTGATGATATATATAATCATGAAGCAGAAGGTGGATTAGCATGGAATGACCCAGATGTAGCAATTGATTGGCCTTTAGGAGATATGAACGTAGAGGATTTATTGACATCTGAAAAAGATGCAAAATGGCCATCTTTAAAAGAATTAAAAGAAACAGATTTATTTCAAAATTTAAAACAATGAAAAAATGAGGAATATTAAATGATAGATTTATTAAAGGTTAAAGAGGCATTTAAAGATTATATTTCAAGTTATGATATTAATGAACCAAGAATATGTATAAAAATAATTCATATGTATCATGTTGCTGAAAATTGTAGGAAAATTGCTGAAACATTAGAAATATCTGAAGAAGAACAAAATTTAGCTGAATTAATAGGATTGTTACATGATATTGGAAGATTTGAACAGGTTAGATTATATCACACTTATTCAGATAAAGTTAGTGTTGACCATGGTCAAAAAGGTGTAGAAGTATTATTTGGTGATAAATTAATTAGAAAATTTGTACAAGATGAAACAAATGATGCTATTATATATAAAGCAATTAATAATCACAATAAATTAAAAATAGAAAAAGGATTATCAGAGCGTGAAATGTTGCATTGCAAAATTGTTAGAGATGCAGATAACGTAGATATCTTTAGAGCAGTACTTGATGAAAATCAAAAAATAGAAGAATTTGGACATTTAGGAAGTAAAAATATATCAGCAGAAGTTTTAAGTGAAGAATTTTTTGAAGACTTTAAAAAGAAGAACCTTTAATATATTCAAAAGCTAAAACAGATATGGATATAATGGTAGCTATAATTGCACATATATATGCAGTAAATTTTAAAGAGAGTTTAAAAATAATAAAAGAAAATGACTATATTAACAAATTTGTAAAAAGAATAAATCCTAAAGATTTATATACAAAAGAGAAAATGAATGAAACAGCTGATATAGCAATGAATTATATTGATAAAAAAATAAAAGGAAAGGAATAAGAAAAAATGAGTAAAAATGTATTAGTAACAGGAGCAGCAGGTTTTATAGGAGCAAACTTTGCAGAATATTTTGTAAATAAACACTCAGACTATAAGGTAGTAGTTGTTGACAAATTAACATATGCAGGTAACATAGAGAATTTAAAAAAAGTACAAGATAAAATAATATTTGAGCAAGCAGATATTTGTGATTTTGAAAAAATGAAAGAAATATTTGATAAATATGATATAAATGGAGTAATTCATTTTGCAGCAGAATCACATGTTGATAATAGTATAAAAGATCCATTTGTATTTACACAAACAAATGTAATAGGAACACATACATTATTAGAAACAGCAAAACAAAAATGGGGAGAAGGAAGCACTAATAAATTTGTACATATTTCAACAGATGAAGTTTATGGATCATTAGGAGAAGAAGGATATTTCACAGAAACCTCTACAATTAAACCAAGTAGTCCATATTCATCATCAAAAGCAAGTTCTGACTTAATTGCATTTGCATATAAAGAAACATATAAAATGAATATTAATGTAACAAATTGTTCTAATAATTATGGACCATACCAACATAATGAAAAATTAATACCACATATGATTAAGTTAGCTTTAAAGGAAGAAAAATTACCAGTATATGGTAAAGGATTAAATATTAGAGATTGGTTATATGTAGAAGATCATTGTGAAGCAATTGATTTAGTATTTCATAAAGGAATATCAGGAGAAAGATATAATATTGGTGGACACAATGAAAAAAGAAATATAGAAATTGTAAAATTAATTTTACAAAGATTAGGAAAGTCAGAAGATTTAATAGAATATGTAACTGACAGAAAAGGTCATGATTATAGATACGCAATAGATCCAACAAAAATTAAAAATGAACTTGGTTGGTATCCAAAAACAAAGTTTGAAGATGGAATTGTGAAAACAATTGATTGGTATTTAGATAATCCAGAATGGTTAAAATAAAAACATAGCAATTTCGTAATATCAAGATTTATTGTAATTAACTGTTCATAAATGTTAAGAAATATATAACATTAATATATATAGGAGATCTAAAAAAATGAAAGAAGATTCACAAATTGATATTTTACTTGCAACCTATAATGGAGAGAAATATTTAAAAGAACAAATTGATAGTATATTAAATCAGACTTACAAAAATTTTAGACTTATTATTTCAGATGATTGTTCTACAGACTCAACAAGAGATATATTAAAAGAATATGAAGAAAATGAAAGAATACAAGTTTATTATCAAGAACAGAATTTAGGATATATTAAGAATTTTGAATTTTTAATTAAACAAGTAAAAAATGATATATATATGTTATCAGACCAAGATGATATATGGTTACCTGAAAAAATAGAAAAAACATATAATAAATTAGTAAAAGAAGATGCAGATTTAGTCTTTACAGATTTAGAAGTTGTAGATGAAAACTTGAATACTATTTATGAATCATTTAATGATTATATGTTATTAAGCAGAAAAATAACAAAATATATAGATAGTTATAAATTCAATTACTTATATAATTGTATTACTGGATGTACTATAATGGCTAAAAAAGAATTGATTAATAAAGTATTACCATTTCCTTCAAATTCAAAATATATGGTACATGATTATTGGTTAGGAATTATAACAGCTATAAATGGAAAAGTAGCTTACCTAAATGAAAGAACAATAAAATATAGGCAACATGGGAATAACCAGATAGGTACTAATAAAATATCACATAAAATGAAAACTTTAAAGGAAGTAAGAGAACTATTTATAGAAGTAAAATTACAAATATTCGAAATTTATGTGAATAATAATCAAAAGTTTCCAGAAAAAATACAAATATTAAATAATGATGCTTATAATTATTTTTGTATGATAAGGAATAAAAAGAATTTTAATTTTAAAAAATGGACTGTTTTTCATGAGTTATATAAATCAGAAAGATTTATGTATTATATTGAAAATTTTATAATTATGAATATGCCATTTATAGGAAGAGGATTATTTAAAGTAAGACATGGTATTTTAAAAATTATGGGAAAGAGATAATATAGTTTAATAAATATGAAAGTCACTTATATATATTTGCTTTGCTAAAAGTAGGTATATATAAGTGTTTTTTATATTATAGGAAAGAAAAAAGTATAGAAATCAATAAATTAAATTACAAGCAAAAAATCTAACAATTAATTGGGTTGAAATAAATGGAAATAAGTGGTATAATTGAATAGCTACTATTTTAATTTAATAAGTAAGAAAGGTAATTGATTATGTATGATGTTATAATAATAGGAGCAGGACCTGCAGGAATATCAGCTAGTCTATATACCACACGAGCTAATTTAAAAACACTAATATTATATAATGGTATATCCAATTTAGAGAAAGCCAATAAAATCCAGAATTATTATGGATTTGAGAAAGGAATCAAAGGAAGAGACTTATATTTAGAGGGAATAAGACAATCTAAAAATATTGGAGCCAGAGTAATAAAAGAAGAAGTAGTAAATATAGAAATAAACAATGGTTTTTATGTCAAAACTTCAAAAAACACATATAATTCAAAAGCAATAATTTTAGCAACTGGGAATAAAAAATCAAAACCAGAAATTGAAGGTGTAAAAAAATTTGAAGGGAAAGGAATAAGTTATTGTGCAATATGTGATGGATTTTTCTTTAGAAATAAGAATGTTGCAGTATTAGGAAGTGGAAACTATGCTATTTCTGAAGCAAATGATTTATTAAATATTGCTAAACAAATAACAATATTAACAAATGGCGAAAGAAAACCAGAATTTAGAGCAGATAATGTAGAAATAAATACAAAAAAAATCGACACAATTGTAGGAAATGAAAAAGTAGAAGAAGTACAATTTAAAGATGGAACGTCATTAAAGACACAAGGAATATTTATAGCACAAGGCATAGCAGGAAGTACGGAATTTGCTAAAAAATTAGGAATACGAACTAATAAAAATGAAATAATTGTAAATAATAAAATGGAAACAAATATAAAAGGTATGTATGCATGTGGTGATTGTACAGGTGGTATTTTACAAATATCAAAAGCAGTATATCAAGGCACTGTAGCTGGGTTAGAAATTATAAAATTTATAAAGGGAGAGATGTAAGATGGAAATTTTAAATTTAACAGATGAAAATTTTGAAGAAAAAGTTTTAAATTCAAACAAAACTGTATTAGTAGATTTTTATGCTGATTGGTGTGGACCATGTAAAATGATGTCACCAATTATAGATGAATTAGCAAAAGAAATAGGTGATAAAGTAAAAATTGGAAAGGTAAATGTTGACGAAAATCAAAAATTAGCAATAGAATATTCAATTATGAGTATACCAACTATTGTAATTATAAAAAATGGTGAAGTAGCAAAAAGTATTTTAGGAGTAAGACCAAAAGAAGAAATACTAAAAGTATTAGAGCAAATTTAACATATCATTAGGTATTTGTGAAAGGAAATTTAGGTGTTTTTTATTTATAGGATGTATAAAAGAAACTCTATAGCTATGTAGAGCTTGTCTAGATATTAAATTAGATTTATTGCCATATAGAGTATCACCTAAAAGAGGATGACCAATTGATGCAAAATGTACTCTTATTTGATGAGTTCTGCCAGTTTCGAGAATACAATTAATTAAAGAATAATCATCAAATTCTTGTAAAACTTTATAATGTGTTATAGAATACTGACCATTTGCATCAATACATCTTTCAATAATGCTATTAGGCTTTCTAGCAATAGGTAAATTAATACTTCCTGATTTACTTTCTAAAATTCCACTCGCAATACAAATATATTCTTTTTTAAAAATTTTATTTTGCATTTGCTTACTTAATTTTTCTTGTATATATTCACATTTAGCAAATATAACAAGACCAGATGTATTTAGATCTAATCTAGTAACTGGTCTTATTTTTTTATTTAAACCGATCTTATCAAAATAAAATTTAACTCCATTTGATAAGGAATCTGTATAATGTAAATTTGAAGGGTGAATTGGAATACCAAAAGGTTTGTCTAATATTAACATCCATTCATCTTCATAAATTATAGAAAGATTCATTTCAATAGGAACAATATTAGTACTTTCTTCTTTTATATTAAAATCTATAGTAATTACATCATTTAAAATAATATTTTTTCTAGTATCACAAACAATATTATTCAATGAGATTTTTTTGTTTTTTATTAATTTAGTAATTAACCTATTTGATAGTTGAAATTCATTAATTAATATTTCGTTAATTGTATTATATTTAGTATTTTTATCAACAATGTATTGTAAAATCATAATTTCCTCTTTTTTATATTTTTTTGTATTATAAATAAATTAGATTTATATGTCAAATACAAGATAATATTTATTATGTTCAAGTTTCGTTTTTTAAAATTATTAGTTACACAAAAGTTATAATATATATTAAAATAGTATAATTTACTTGTCAGACTAATCATATAAATAAGTTTAATAAATTTCAAATATAGAGAAGTTAATCTGGCTTATCTGTAATAATAAATGTCTTCCCAAACTGCGCATTATTCTATTTTACTATATATTATAACTTTTAAATTAAAATAAAAAAGTCAAAACTTAAACATAGTTTACTATTGATTTATTATTAATTAATATATATAATAGCAATGGTTTAATATAAAAAGATAAATCAGTGGAGGTAACATATTGAGAATAAGATATAAAAAATGGGCACGACCAGAACTAGAAGCAAGTGAATTTTATGAAGATAATCCAGAAGACTGGAAAGGAAAATGGAAAAAACATTTCAAAAATCAAAACAATCCTCTACATTTAGAACTAGGTTGTGGAAAAGGACAATTCATTTCAAATTTAGCAGTAAAAAATAAAAATATAAATTATCTAGCGATTGATTTAGTTGATGCAATGTTAGGTCTAGCAAAAAGAAATATAGAATCAGTTTATAGTGAAAACAGTGAAGAAATAGATAATGTATTAATAACTAGATTTGATATAGAGAGAATTAATTTGATATTAAATAAATTAGATGAAGTAGAAAGAATTTATATTAATTTTTGCAATCCATGGCCAAAAGGAAAGCATAGAAAAAAGAGATTAACACATAGTAAGCAATTAGAAAAATATAAAGAATTCTTAAAACCAGAATCTAAAATCTATTTTAAAACAGATGATGATGATTTATTTAATAGTAGTTTAAATTATTTTGAAGAAAGCGAATTTGAAATAATAGAAAAAACATATGACCTACATAAAGACACAATATTTAAAGAAAATATAGAAACAGAACATGAAAAAATGTTTTCAGAAGAAGGAATAAAAATAAAAGCACTAATTGCAAAACTAAAATAGTGAAGGTGAAATAATGGAAATACAAGATGTAATAAACCATAAAGATGATAAAGAATATATATTAAAAGCTGTAGAAGAAAATGCAAAATTATTAGAATATGTTTCAGAAAATCTAAAAAATGATAAAGAAGTAGTAATGAAAGCTATAATAAAAGATGGTGAAGCACTAGAATTTGCAAGTAAAAATTTAAAAAGTGATAAAGAAATATTATTAATAGCAGTAAAAAATGCACCATGGACAATATGTTATGCTTCAGAAAAACTAAAAGGCGATAAAGAACTAATTTTAGAAAGTTGTAAGAAATATGGACAAGCCTTATACTATGCAAGTGAAGAATTAAGAGATGATGAAGAAATAGTTGAACAAGCAATCAAAAATAAAGGAATTATTATAAAATATGCAAGTGCTAGACTTAAAGATAAATTAGAATTTGCAAAAATAGCTGTTGAGCAAGATAAACAATCATATCATTTTATATCAGATAATTTGAAACAAAATGAAGAGATAAAACAATTATTAGGTAAATAAGGAGGAATTATAATGTCATTTATTGAAGAAATAAAACAAAGAGCAAAAGCTCAAATTAAAACAATAGTATTACCAGAAGCAGAAGATATTAGAGTTTTACAAGCTACAAATCAAGTTATAAAAGAAAAGTTTGCAAATATTATTTTAATAGGGAATAAAGAAAAGATAGAAAATAAAGCAAAAGAAAATGATATTGACATATCTGGAGCAGAAGTAATAGATCCAAATATTTCAAGTGATTATGAAAAATATGTTAATACATTTTATGAATTAAGAAAAAATAAAGGGATAACATTAGAAAAGGCTAAAGAACTAATAAAAGACCCAGTATATTATGGAATGATGATGGTAAAAGATGAAAATAGTAAAGCAGATGGATTAGTATCAGGGGCAGTACACTCAACATCTGATACATTAAGACCAGCATTGCAAATATTAAAAACAGCTCCTAATACAAAATTGGTATCAGCATTTTTTGTTATGTCTGTACCAAATTGTGAATATGGTGAAAATGGAACATTTATATTTGCAGATAGTGGATTAAATGAAAATCCAGATAGTGAAGCATTATCTGAAATAGCAATATCATCAAGTAAAAGTTTTAAACATTTAATAGGGAAAGAACCAAAAGTTGCAATGCTATCATATTCTACACATGGAAGTGCAAAATCAGAATTGACAAAAAAAGTAATAGAAGCAACAAATAAAGTTAGAGAAAAAGAACAAAATTTATTAGTTGATGGTGAATTACAATTAGATGCAGCCATAATACCAGAAATTGCACAAATGAAAGCACCAGAAAGTCCAATAAAAGGGAAAGCAAATGTATTAGTTTTTCCAGATTTAAACACAGGAAATATAGGATACAAATTAGTGCAAAGATTAGCAAAAGCAGAAGCATATGGTCCATTATGTCAGGGAATAGCTAAACCAGTAAATGATTTATCAAGAGGTTGTAGTAGTAAAGACATAACAGGAGTAATAGCAATAACAGCAGTTCAAGCACAATAAAATAAATTCGGAGGATTTTATGAAAGTTTTAGTTTTAAATTCAGGAAGTTCTTCATTAAAATATCAAGTAATTGATATGGAAAAAGAAGAAATGTTAGTTAAAGGATATTTTGAGAGAATCGGTCAGTCAAATTCTTTTTTAACCCATAAAGTTAATGGAGAGACACATAAATTTGAACATTATGCAAAAGACCATAAACAAGCTATAAAATTTGTATTATCAAGAATTATGAATAAGTATTATGGAGTTATTAAAGATTTAGATGAATTAATAGGTATAGGACATAGAGTTGTACATGGAGGAGAAAAATTTTCTAAATCTGTTATTATAAATGATGAGGTTATTGAAGAAATAAAAAAATGTAGTGATTTAGCACCACTTCATAATCCAGCAGCAATTTTAGGGATTGAAGCATGTAAAAAAGTAGCTCCAAGTGTAAAAATGATAGCTGTCTTTGATACAGCATTTCATCAAACAATATCACAAGAAAAATATATTTATCCAATACCATATGAATATTATGAAAAATATAAAATAAGAAAATATGGATTTCATGGAACATCACATCAGTATGTTTCTAACAGAGTAGCTCAATTAATGAATAAGGATATAAAAGATTTAAAAATTGTAAGCTGTCATTTAGGTCAAGGAGCAAGTATATGTGCAATAAAAGATGGTAAATCAGTTGAAAATAGTATGGGATTAACACCACTTGGAGGAATTTGTATGGGAACAAGAAGTGGAGATTTAGACCCATCAATTATTTCATATATTATGAAAAAAGAAAATTTGACATCAGATGAAATAGAAAATATATTAAATAAAAAATCAGGAGCATATGGGGTTTCAGGTATATCAGTGGATTTTAGAGATATTGAAGCAGAAATGAGAGCAGGAGATAAAAGAGCAAAATTGGCATTAGATGTGTTTCATGAAACAGTTGCATCATATATTGCAAAATGTGGAGTTGCTATGAATGGTATTGATGTTATAACTTTTGAAGCTGGTGTGGGTGAAAAAGGTCAAGATTCTAGGCAGGAAATTTGTGATAAATTAGAGTTTTTAGGTGTAAAACTGGATAAACAAAAAAACCAAGATACAAAAGATTTTGAAGCAGAGATTTCTTCAAAAGGTTCTAAAGTAAAAGTGTATGTTGTTCCAACAAATGAAGAGTTGATGATTGCAAAGGAAACAAAAAGATTATTGTCAATTTAAAAGTTAAAATATAGTTTAATTTAAAAGTTATAATATATGAAAATATACTATTTGCTGGTCAGACTAATCATATAAGGAAGGTTGATAAATTTCAAATATGGAAAATTTAATCTAGCTTATCTATATTAACAAGTGTCTTCCCAAACTGTGCATAGTATATTTTACTATAATTATAATTTTAAGATATAGTTAATTTAAAAGTTATAATATATTAAAATATACTATTTGCTGGTCAGACTAATCATATAAATAAAATTGATAAATTTCAAATATAGAAGATTTAATCTAGCTTATCTATATTAAAAAGTGTCTTCCCAAACTGTGCATAGTATATTTTACTATATTACAACTTTTAAATAAGATAAATATTATTAACTATTGACTAATGTACAATATAAATATTATACTTATAATATAAAAAAATAAAAAGAAAGGAAATTAGAAATGAAAGTATTAGTATTAAATTGTGGTAGTTCATCATTAAAATATCAATTAATAAATATGCAGACAGAAGAGGTTCTAGCATCAGGAAAGTATGAGAGAATTGGAGAAAAGGAAGCGTTTATAACACATAAAGTAAATGGCCAAAAAATTGAAATACAAAACCCAGCATATAATCACACAGAAGCAATTGAATTTACATTAGAACAATTAGTAAACCCACAATATAAAGTTGTAGATAGTTTAGAAGAAATAGAAGCTATTGGGCATAGATTGGTGCATGGAGGTGAAAAAATTTCAGAATCTGTAATTATAAATGATGAAGTTGTAAAAGTGTTAAAGGAATGTACAGATTTAGCACCTTTACACAATCCAGCTTCTATTCTAGGAATAGAGGCATGTCAAAAGATAATGCCAGGGAAGACAATGGTAGGTGTATTTGATACAGCATTTCATCAAACAATTCCAGAAGAAAAATATATTTACCCAATACCATATGAGTATTATAAAAAGTATAAAGTAAGAAAATATGGTTTTCATGGAACATCTCATATGTATGTATCTAAAAGATTGGCAGAAATAGAAAATAAAAATATAGAAGATTTAAAAATTGTTACTTGTCATTTAGGTCAAGGTTCTAGTATTTGTGCAGTAGATGGTGGCAAATCAATAGATACTAGTATGGGTCTTTCACCACTTGGAGGGATTCCAATGGTAACAAGAAGTGGAGATATGGATCCATCTGTTTTGACATATATTATGAAAAAAGATAATTTATCAGCAGATGAGATGGAATCAATATTAAATAAACAATCAGGTGTATCTGGAATTTCAGGATTAGCACCAGATTTTAGAATAATTGAAGAGGCAGCAAATAATGGTGATGAAAGAGCAAAAATTGCAATGGATAGTTTTAAATATGCTATTGCAAGTTATATTGCAAAATATGCTGTAGCAATGAACGGTATTGATTATATTGTGTTTACAGGTGGAGTTGGAGAAAACCAGATTAAAATTAGAGAAGGAATTTGTAAACAATTAGAATTTATGGGAGTAGAGATAGATGAAGATTTGAATAATGTTAGAAGTGAGGAAAAATTAGTTTCTAAATCTGGCTCAAAAGTAAAAATTTATATTGTTCCAACAAATGAAGAATTAATGATTGCTAAAGAAACTCAAAGACTTACAAAATAAATTACAATAAAACCACAGGTAGAAACCTGTGGTTTTTTGTGGGGGAGTATTTTTTTATATTACTTTAAGTTCTAAATATTTTTTCTCAGACCCTTTACATGTAAGAGTTATTAAAAAATTTTCAAAATCACCAGAATTGCCAATACCTTCTAAAGAAAATACAGAAAGTTTTCCTTTCCTATCAATATCAGGTTTTGACACGATATTAGATTTTTTATTTAAAATTTCCACATCCAAGTCTTTATCTGATACACAACAAAAAATCATATCTAAACTATAATCACAAGATAAATACTTAGGATTTTCTGTAGCTTGCTTTAAATTATGGAAGAACTTTATAGAATCTATATTTCCGTAAGTAGATTCTAGTTCACTATTTCCCATAAAAAAATATACAGGTTCTTCTTTAATACCGAAAAGAGGCTTAATTCCAGGACTACTGTCAATACAAATAAAAAATGTTCCTTTAGTACATTGTATTTGTACAATGTACTGATCTTGATTAGAAGAACAAGATATTGTAAATGATTTAGTGGAAATAGTATTCTTATGAATTATTGGTGTTAAAATATAATCATAACAAACTTCAGAAATTTCCACTTCTTTTAATTCATCTGGTAATGCTACATGAACATTATAGTCTTTTCCTTCTATTTCGTTTTCAAAACAGGATTTTCAAGTGCTTGTGCAATTGAAGTATATCCTTTAATTGAATACCAATCAGTTACAGAATAATTGTCGTCAGAACTTGTCAATTTACAAAGTAATTGTAAATGCCGAGCTTCTTTTATATGACCCAATAATGTAATCATGTAGAAAATAAAGAAAAGTGTAATCCCCCCGAAAAACATTCCCTTAATCATTCCTTTTTTCATATTGTATCCTCCTTTTTGTTAAATGATTAAATTAGTTTTACATTAGTTTGTATTGCAAACTAATTGCTGTTACTTAAATAGCATAGAAAAATTATATCACAATTGACATAATATGTAAATACTAAAGTAGAAAAAAATAAAAAACACTTGAAATCTAAAAAATATATGATATAATACTAACTAATATATGAATAAAAACTAAAATAAGGACAATATGAATAATATAATATCTTAAAGAGAGCCAAAGGGTGCTGTGAATTTGGTAAGTAAAAATTATTTTGGCTAAAAGCCATGAGTTATTTGTAATTATAAAAACAACTAACTTAATTATCACCTTATTGTCGCTATTCCGAAAAAAAGTAAGTCTAGCCGTAAGTCTGCGTTAAAGATATATTTAAGAGAGTAAATTATATTTGATATATAAATTTGCTAATTTAGGTGGTACCGCGGAAGTATAGACTTTTCGTCCTAATGTAATTTTAGGATGAAAAGTTTTTTTGATTAAGATATTCAATTTGATTTTTATGAAAATAAATATTTTTATATAGATGATAAAAATCAAAAAATATATATCAAAGAAAGGGAGGAATAAAAATGTACAAAAAAGTTGAATTAAAGAACGGCTTTGTAGGAATGGAACATGAAGTTGCTGAAAATTGGAAAAAGAAAAATATTATTAAAAAGAACTTTGCCATGAATGAAGGAAAAAGATATTTTACCTTTTATGATGGACCACCAACAGCAAATGGAAAGCCACATGTAGGACATATTGAAACAAGAGTTATGAAAGACATTATCCCAAGATATAAAGTCATGAAAGGGTATAAAGTAATTCGTAAAGCAGGTTGGGATACACATGGACTACCAGTAGAACTTGAAATTGAAAAAAAATTAGGAATTTCAGGAAAAGAGCAAATAGAAGAATATGGTGTAGAAAAATTTGTAAAAGAATGTAAAGACAGTGTATTTACATATGTTTCTATGTGGGAAGAAATGACTAATAAAGTAGGATATTGGGTAGATATGGAAAATCCTTATGTCACATATCATAATGAATATATTGAATCTGTATGGTGGGCATTAAAGCAAATGTGGGATAAAGGTCTTTTATATGAAGGACATAAAGTTATGCCATATTGTCCAAGATGCGGAACAGCTTTATCTTCACATGAAGTAGCACAAGGATATAAAGATGTAAAAGATTTAACTTGTATAGCTAAATTTAAAGTAGTAAATGAAGATAAATATATTTTAGCATGGACAACAACACCATGGACATTGCCATCAAACCTAGCACTTTGTGTAAATAAATCATATAAATATGTAGAAGTTAAAGCAAACATTGGAACAGAAGAAGAACCACAATATGAAACATATATTTTAGCAAAAGATTTACTAGAAAAAGTTTTAAAAGAAACACCTTATGAAATAATAAAAGAATTTAAAGGAAAAGAACTATTAGGAACTAAGTATGAAAGACTAATGCCATGGGGAGAAGTAGAAGGAAAAGCATTTGAAGTAATTCATGGCGATTATGTAAATCTTGAAGATGGTACAGGAATAGTTCATATTGCACCTGCATATGGTGAAGACGACAGTTTTGTAGCTAAACAAAATGCAATTACATTTATTAATTTAGTAGATAAAGCAGGAAAATTTATAGATGAAGTAGAGCCATGGGCAGGAAGATTTGTAAGAAATTGCAATGAAGATATTTGCAAATGGTTAAAAGAAGAAAATAAACTATTTAGTAAAGAAAAACATTTACACTCTTATCCACATTGTTGGAGATGTGATACACCACTTCTTTATTATCCAAAAGAAAGCTGGTTTGTTGCAATGAGCAAACTAAGAGATGAATTAGTAGAAAACAATAATAAAGTAAATTGGTATCCAGACACTATAAGAACAGGAAGATTTGGAAAATTTTTAGAAAATGTAATTGACTGGGGAATTTCAAGAGATAGATATTGGGGAACACCATTACCAGTATGGACATGTGAAAATGAAAATTGTAAACATCAAGAGTGTATAGGTTCTATTGAAGAATTAAAACAAAAAGGAATTAATGTACCAGAAGATATTGAATTACACAAGCCATACATTGATAATATAGAGCTAAAATGTTCTAAATGTGGAAATAAAATGCATAGAGCTAAAGAAGTAATAGATTGTTGGTTTGATTCAGGTTCAATGCCTTTTGCTCAATGGCATTATCCATTTGAAAATAAAGAAATGTTTGATAAAAACTTTCCAGCAGGATTTATTTCAGAAGCAGTTGACCAAACAAGAGGCTGGTTCTACACATTAACAGCAATTGGAACAGCATTATTTGGGAGAACACCATTTGAAAACTGTATTGTATTAGGTCATGTATTAGATGAAAAAGGTCAAAAAATGTCCAAATCAAAAGGAAATGGTGTAGATCCAATGGAATTATTAGACACAGTAGGAGCAGATGCAACTAGATGGCATTTTTATACAGTAAGTGCACCGTGGTTACCAACAAGACTTGGACTAAATAATGTACAGGAAACTCAAAGAGGATTTTTAAGTACATTATGGAATGTGTATTCATTTTATGTGTTATATGCAGAAATTGATCAATTCAATCCATTAAAATATACTAATTTTGAAACAACAAATATTATGGATAAATGGATAATATCTAAACTAAATACATTAGTAAAAGAAGTAGATAAAAAGCTAGAAAAATATGATATTACAAATGCAGCACTATTAATAGAAGCATTTACAGATGAACTTTCAAATTGGTATGTACGTAGAAATAGAGAAAGATTTTGGGCATCAGAACTAGATGAAGAAAAAATAGGAGCATATTGTACATTATATCGTGTATTAACAACTTTAATAAAAATATCAGCACCATTTGTACCATTTATTACAGATGAAATTTATCAAAATTTAGTAATAGGATTAGACAAAAATGCTCATGAAAGTGTTCATTTATGTTTATGGCCAGAAGTAAAAGAAAATGAAATTGATAAAAACTTAGAAAATGAAATGGATTTAGCCTATAAAATTGTAAAACTTGGTCGTGGAGCAAGAAATATAGCCAATATAAAAAATAGACAACCACTTTCAAAGATGCTAATTTCAATTAGAACTTTACCAGAATATTATACAGATATTATAAAAGAAGAGTTAAATGTTAAAGAAATTGAATTAGAAGCAGAAATGTCAGACTATGTTGATTTTGAAATTAAACCAAATTTACCTGTATTAGGTAAAGAATACGGAAAATTAATTCCAAAAATTAAAGAAGAAATTTCTAAGAAAAATCAAATGGATTTAGCAAATACAGTAAAAAATGGTGAAATAGAATACATTAAAATTGATAATACAGAAATTGCTTTAAATTCAGACAATCTACTTATAACAATGAAAGGAAAAGAGGGATTTGCATTTAGTGGTGAAGGTGAAATTGGTGTAGTTTTAGATACACATATAACACAAGAACTAAAAGAAGAAGGATATGTAAGAGAAATCTTATCAAAAGTACAAAATATGAGAAAAGAATCTGGATTTGAAGTATTAGATAATATTAATCTGTATATATCTGGAAATAAAATGTTAGAAGAAGTCATTAAAAAGAATGAAGAATTAATAAAACACGATACACTAGCTTTAGAAATTTTATATGATATTGATAAAGCAGAATATACTGATACAAACATTAATGGGGAAAGTTTAAAAATTAATGTTGAAGTTATAAAATAAAAGTTAGGAATAGCAAAAAAGCTATTCCTTTTTATAAATTATACTAGTTTACATTATTTTAATATTATGTTGATTAATATATAAAGATGTGATATAATCAGCAAAAGTTTGATTTGTTAAGGATGGTTGAAATGAAAGAAAAAAAATTAGAAGATTCAACACAAAAGATAGAAAAACTACAATTAAATAGAGGAATAAGAGAAATAAAGAGAGAAATAAAAACAAGACTAATAAATGGAGAAAATGTAGAAGAAATAAAAAAAGCATTAATAGGAGAAGTATCAGAAGAAAAAATAGAAAATATATGTGATGAATATCAAGATTTAGCATTATTAGCAAAAGGAATGCCAACAAGTCATACAAACAGTGATGAATATTCACTTTCTCAACAACAATTTTGGGAAATGATTAAAAAAGGTATAGAAAGTAAAAGAATAAAGCTTTCTACAATTCCATTAGGTAAAAGCAAATCAGGAAAAGATATATTTTTAAAAGATGTATGGCCAGATGATGCAAGAAAAGTAAGATATAGATAATATATTAGACTTTAACTTAACAGCATGGTGTTTTATTGCAAATGGACTTGACAGTTTACAATAATAAAGTTAAAATATAATAGGTAGGAAAAAATATATAAAAAAAATACATGCATATATTTTATTCGAACATTGAAAAATAAATAAGAAAGAGGTGTATAAATGATGATAGGAATCATTATCGCCACTGTCTTAATCTCATTTGCAATTGGAATACCTATAGGTATGGCATATAGAAAAAAAATTGCAGAGTCTAAAATTCAAGGTGCAGAAAATGAAGCGAAAAGATTAGTAGATTTAGCTAAAATAGAAGCTGAAAATCTTAAAAAAGAAGAGATTTTTAAAGCAAAAGAAGAAATTATGAGTAATCGTAAGGAATTAGATCAAGAGATTAAAGAAAGAAGAGGCGAAATACAAAAACAAGAAAGTAGACTAATTCAAAAAGAAGAAAATTTAGAAAAACGTTCTGAAAATTTTGAAAAAAGAGAACAAGAAGTAGAGAAACAATTACAACAAATTGAAAAACAAAAAGAAGAAATTGAAAAATTACATCAACAAGAAGTTGAAGAACTTCAAAAGATTGCAGCTTTAACTAAAGAAGAAGCAAAATCAAAGTTATTATCAGAAATGGATAAAGAATTAACAGCTGAAAAAGCAGCATTGATAAGAGAAAAAGAACAAAAAGCAAAAGAGGAGTCTATAAAAAATGCTAAAGAATTATTAACATATGCTGTTCAAAAATGTGCTGCTGACCATTCACAAGAAACAACAGTTTCTATTGTATCATTACCAAATGATGAAATGAAAGGTAGAATAATAGGTAGAGAAGGAAGAAATATAAAAGCAATAGAAACACTAACAGGAGTAGATTTAATTATAGACGATACACCAGAAGCAGTGGTTTTATCAGGTTTTGATCCATTAAGGAGAGAAGTTGCAAAAATTGCCCTAGAAAAATTAATTGATGATGGTAGAATTCATCCATCAAAAATTGAAGAAATGGTAGAAAAGGCAAAAGAAGAAATTGATACTACAATAAAAGAAGAAGGTGAAAGAGCAGTTCTTGAGAGTGGTGTTATAGGACTTCATCCAGATATAGTAAAGCTAATTGGAAAATTAAAATATAGAACTAGTTATGGACAGAATGTATTAAATCATTCAATAGAAGTTTCAAATTTAGCTAGAATAATGGCAGAAGAACTTGGATTAGACCCGAAATTAGCTAGAAGAGCAGGTTTATTACATGATATAGGAAAAGCACTTGATCATGATATGGAAGGAACTCATGTAGAAATAGGTGTTGAGATATTAAAAAAATACAAAGAGAACCCACTTGTAATAAATGCAGTTGAGGCACATCATGGTGATGTTGAACCACAAACATTAGAAGCTGTTTTAATACAAGCTGCAGATGCTATATCAGCATCAAGACCTGGTGCAAGAAGAGAAACACTAGAAGCATATATTAAAAGATTACAAAATCTTGAAGAAATTGCAGACTCATTTGAAGGTGTTGAAAAATCTTTTGCTATACAGGCAGGACGTGAAGTTCGTATAATAGTAAAACCAGATAAAATAACAGATGATAAAATGACAATATTAGCACGTGATGTAGCAAAGAAAGTAGAAAGTGAAATGGATTATCCAGGACAAATTAAAGTAAATGTAATTAGAGAAACAAGAGTATCTGATTATGCAAAATAAATAAAAAAGTTGTGATAGTATAGTCACAACTTTTTTATATTATAGAAAGTTCTCCGAACTTTGTATAATATAAAGCATTCCACAGAAAATTGCATAGCAATTTTCGCGGACGAACAATACGAGGTAAAGTTATAATATATCGCTTTTTTATTATTTTTGTGATAATATAAATATAATAAAAATGGAAAGAAGGAATTGATTTGAAAATTTTAGCGATTGGAGATTTAATAGGAAATGCAGGTGTTAATGAATTAAAACACAGGCTAAAGATAATAAGGCAAAATGAACAAATAGATTTTACAATTGTAAATGGAGAAAATTCAGCAGAGGGAATGGGTATTACAGAAAAGAATTTTAAAGATATTTTAGCTCAAGATGTTGATGTAATAACAATGGGAAACCATACATGGGGAAAGAAAGATATTTTTAAATTTATTGATCATCCTAAACTATTAAGACCAGCAAATTATACAAAAGGAGTAGTTGGAAAGGGGTATTCAATTTATAATTGTAAAAATAAAAGAATATGTGTAATTAATTTAATTGGTAGAGTGGATATAAATGTATTATCAGATAATCCATTTATAACTGTTAAAGAAATTGTAAATAAAATAAGAGATCAAGTAGATATAATTATAGTTGATTTTCATGCTGAAGCTACAGCTGAAAAAATTGCAATGGGATATTTTTTAGATGGAAAAGTTACAGCAGTTTATGGAACACATACTCATGTTCAAACAGCAGATGAAAAGATATTGCAAAAAGGTACAGCATATATAACAGATATAGGAATGACAGGTCCAAAAAATTCAGTAATAGGAATGGATATATCAGCTTCTATAAAAAGATTTGAAACAACATTACCAGAAAGATATAAAATAGCGACAGGAGACTGCATGTTTAATGCAATAATTATAGATATTGATAATAATACAAATAGTGTTAAAGATATACGAAGAGTAAACTTATAAAGTGTAGTTGTTTTGTCGAAAATAAAATTTTATTGCGATGAAAACTAGGAAAAAAACATTTTAAGTTCTTTACAAACCTTTCCATATATTGTAAAATTAAAATATAAAAGTTGCAACAAAAAAAATAAAATTATAGGAGGCAAAAGAGAATGGAAGTTTTAAAAATTTCATCAAAATCAAATCCTAATTCAGTGGCAGGAGCAATAGCTGGATTAGTAAAAGAATCAAATAAAGCAGAAATGCAAGCAATTGGAGCAGGAGCATTAAATCAAGCAGTAAAAGCTGTAGCGATAGCAAGAGGTTTTGTCGCACCAGCAGGTGTGGATTTAATTTGTATACCAGCATTTGCTGAAGTAGAAGTAGAAGGAGAAGATAGAACTGGTATAAAATTAATTGTAGAATCAAGAGTTTAATAAAGTATGGCAGACTGTATTTGCAGTCTGTTTTTGTGTGTGCAGGAAACTATAATAAAAAGTTATAACTTTTTAATTTAAATAAAGATAAAAAAATAGAAAGTTAATATGGATAAAAACTTGAATTTTTATAAAAATTAATATATGATAGCAAAAGTAGAGGTGGAATATGAAATCAAATTGGGTTAAATATGTTTTTATTATTTTTATTGTTATAATACTAATTTTTTCTATATATAAAATAAAAAAAGATGAAACACAAGAAAACGAATCAAGAGATCAAATAGAAACTTCAGAACAAAATAAAATAAAAGAATTAAGATTTGGAATAGCAGAATTTGATACAATTAATCCCATTTTAAGCAATAATAAAAATGTGCAAGATATAACAAAAATAATATATGAACCTTTAGTAAATCTAACATCAGAATACAAAGCAGAGCCATGTTTAGCAAAAGAATGGGCTAAACAAGACAATTCTTATCTAATAAAGTTAAGAGAAAATGTAAAATGGTCAGATGGACAAAGTTTTACATCAGATGATGTAGTATTTACAATAGATAGACTAAAGGATACATCTTCTTTATATTCTTATAATGTACAATATGTTACTAGTGTTGATATTATAGATGATTATACTGTAAGAATAAATTTGAGTCAGGAAGTTCCTTTTTTTGAATATAACTTAACATTTCCAATACTATCAAGTTCATATTATGAAGGGGAAGACTTTGCAACAAGTGAGAAAAATAGAGCACCTGTAACAACAGGAAAATATAAAATTTCGGAAGTTGAAGGATCATATATTTCTTTAGAAAAAAATACAATGTGGTGGAATAAAAATGTGAATTTAACACCAGAAAAAATAATTATAAATTTATATTCGTCAGCAGGAGAACTATATAATAGTTTTAAAATAGGTAATATAGATTTAATAAGTACATCAAATGATAGATTACAAGAATATATAGGGACTATGGGGTATAGTACGAAAGAAATAAAAGGTAGAAATCATAATTTTTTGGTATTTAATACACAAAATTACTTTTTATCAAAACAAGAAGTAAGAAAAGCAATTTCGTATTCTATTGATAAAGAAAATATTGTATCAAGCGTATTTAATAATAAATGTTATACTAGTAGTTTTCCTTTAGATTTTGGAAGTTGGGTAGCTCAAGGACAAGATGCAAGTTCTGGATATAATTTAGAACAAGCAAAACAAGTATTAGTAGATAATGGATGGAGTTTCAGAAATCAGAGTTGGCAAATAACTGAAAATTATAAAACACAAAAATTAGCATTAAATTTGCTAGTAAGAGCTACTGATGCATCAAGATTATCAGTAGCCGAAAATATAAAATCACAACTACAAAATCAAGGAATTTATATAAATATTCAACAAGCATCAGATGAGCAATATAATAATATGATAAATAGGAGAAATTATGATATAGCATTATGTAGTATAAATTTATCTTTAAGTCCAAATGTTTCTACATTTTTTGGAGAAGGAAACTTGGCAAATTATTCAAATGATGAAATAAATAATATAATGAATGAAGTAAAAAATACTACAGATGAAAATATATTAAAAGAAAAATATCAAAGGCTAATGGAAATATATAAAACAGATATTCCATACATTAGTTTGTATAATAATAAACATACAATAGCGTATAATACAGCATTGGTAGGTGATATACCACAAAGCTGGTTTAATCCATTTTATGGAATAGAAGGTTGGTATAAATAAATTTTATAAAAAAGCTTGACAAAACAAAAATTTGGTATATAATAATCTTATCAAACAAAAGTTCAAAAAATAAAGGAGGAAAAAGATGAGCGAAAATACAGAAAAAAAGAAAGCATTAGAAATGGCAATGAGTCAAATAGAAAAACAATTTGGTAAAGGTTCAGTAATGAAATTGGGAGAATTCAAAGCAATGGAAGTAGAGTCAATACCAACAGGAGCATTAAGTTTAGATATAGCATTAGGAATTGGTGGAGTACCAAGAGGAAGAATTATAGAAATATATGGACCAGAATCTTCTGGTAAAACAACATTAGCATTACATGTAGTAGCAGAAGCACAAAAAATGGGAGGAGAAGCAGCATTTATAGATGCAGAACATGCATTAGACCCAGTATATGCTAAAAAATTAGGAGTAGATATAGATAATTTAATAGTTTCACAACCAGATACAGGAGAACAAGCATTAGAAATAACAGAAAGTTTAGTTAGAAGTGGAGCTTTAGATGTAATTATAGTTGACTCTGTTGCAGCTTTAGTACCAAAAGCTGAAATAGATGGAGATATGGGAGATTCTCATATGGGATTACAGGCAAGATTAATGTCACAAGCATTAAGAAAATTAGCTGGAGCATTAAATAAAACAAAAACAGTACTAATATTTATAAATCAATTAAGAGAAAAAATAGGAGTAATGTTTGGAAGTCCAGAAACAACTACAGGAGGTAGAGCATTAAAATTTTATGCATCTGTAAGAATGGACATAAGAAAAATAGAAAACATTAAACAAGATGGAGAATTTAAAGGAAATCGTGCACGTGTTAAAGTAATAAAAAACAAAGTTGCACCACCATTTAGAGAAGCTGAATTTGATATTGTATATGGTGAAGGAATATCAAAAGAAGGTAATATTTTAGATATGGCTGTAAATTTAGATATTATAGAAAAGGCAGGATCTTGGTTTAGCTATAATGGACAAAGAATAGGTCAAGGTAGAGAAAATGTTAAAAAATACTTAAAAGAAAATCCAGATATATTAGATGATGTAGAAAAGAAAGTAAGGCAAGATTTTGAAAAAGCCTTTGAACAAAGTTTAGGAGAAGAAATTCCTAAAGTTGATGAAGATTAATTTATATAAAATTTAAGTTAGATAGTAAAAGAGAGTCCAAAATTGAACTCTCTTATTATAAAACACATAATTACAAAAAATTAAACATTATTTGCGATATCGGAAGCATATCCGATATATTTATCTGGGCTAAGGTTCAGCAGAGTTTCTCTGTCTTCATCAGACAAAACATCTAATGAGAGAATAAACTCATGGATAATCTCCTTAGTTATAGATTTGCCTCTTGTAAGATCTTTTAAGCGATCATAGGCATCTGGTATACCATATTTTCTAAGCATTGTTTGGATAGGTTCAGCAAGAATTTCCCAGCTTTGTTCGAGATCTTTAGAGATAACTTCTACATTTACGTCACATCTTTTCAGACCTCGCAGTGTATTTGAAATGGCTAAAAGTGAATAACCAATAGCCATACCAATATTACGTTGAGCAGAAGAATCTGATAAATCTCTTTGCATTCTTGAACGAGGAAGCTTGTTTGATAATGATTGTAACAATGCATTTGAAATCTCAACATTTGCTTCACTGTTTTCAAACCAGATTGGGTTGACTTTGTGTGGCATAACTGATGAACCAACTTCTCCTTTTACAGGAATTTGCTTAATATAATCCTTTGAGATATACAGCCACATATCAACATTCAAGTCCATAAGAATATTGTTGAAGTGCCGTAAAGCATCAAGAATTTCTACAACATAATCATGAGGCTCAATTTGTGTTGTTATTGGATTAAAATGTAATCCTAAACAATCAGTTACAAATTTCTTGCAAAGTTCAGGCCAATTTTCATTTGGAAATGCTGTACTAATTGCACTGTAGCAACCGGTTGCACCATTAAATTTGCCCTTTATTTGTATTTTTGAAAGAGCATCAGATACATTCTCAAGTCGAGAAACGTAAACAGCAAATTCCTTTCCAACTGTAACCGGAGTTGCATGTTGACCATGAGTATGTCCAAGCATTGGTATATTCTTGAACTTTTCAGTTAACTGCCGAAGATATTCAATAAGCTCATTTGTTGCAGGAAGCCATATATCAGCCAATGATTCAGCTAACATAAGAGCATATGCAGTGTTATTAATATCTTCAGAAGTACAACCGATGTGAACGAAAGAAACTAAATATTCTAGTCCTTGTTCCTTAAGTTTTTGCGCAATAAAATGCTCCACAGCTTTCACATCATGCTTTGTTTTGCTTTCAATTTTTTTCACAGAAATTGCATCATCAAGAGAAAAGCTGTAGTAAATACTCCAGATTTTTGCAAGATCTTCGTTTGTGAACCCATTAGCGTCTAATGCAGGAATATCAATGTGGCAAATGATGAAATCAAGCCAAGATATTTCTACATAAACACGATACCGGATTAACGCATACTCTGAGAAATATTCATTTAATTTCTCTCCAGTGCTGTCATACCGCCCATCAAGAGGTGAAAGGCCAAGTAAGGCCATTTTTTGTGATACCTCTTCTCCAAATAACTTATTTTTTTTCATTGTGTTTTGTCTCCTTTCTTTTATTTACTATGAATTAATTAATTAGCTGTATTTCTCATAATGTAAAAATCACATAGAAAAATACGAAAGTTACTTTAATATTATATATCTATTTACATAAAAAATCAACTTTTTAAATGCTTATATATTAATATTTTTTGCAAAAAACATAGCTATGGTCTACCATGGGGTCTTTTGCTACAAAATATTAATATATAAGCATTTAGAATATTGTATAAATTGCATCTTGCCTTTTAATATAATTTATAGTAGAATAATGTAGTAAAAAGAGAGGTAACTAAATGTATACAATAGAAGAATTTGATAAACAAAAAATAAAAGTATTAAAATATATATTATACAAAAAAAGAAGTGAAAATGAAGTGTGCAATAAATTTTCAGCAACAATAGAAGAAAATTTGTTAGATGATATTATTGAATATTTAAAAGAAGCAAATTATATAAATGATAAACAGTATATAGAAAAAACAATCAATAATTTTATAGCATTAAGAAATTTATCAATCAGAGAAATAAAATATAAATTACTTTCAAAAGGAATAAAAAAGAATGATATAGAAAATTATATTAGTGAAAATATAGAAGAGCTAGAACAATATGAAATAAAATCAGCGTCAAATATAATATATAAAAAATCTGCAAGTATGGAACAAGAAGAAATAAAACAATATCTAATAAAAAAAGGATATAAAATAGATAACATAGAAAAAGCAATAGAAGCATAGGAGGAAAAATGTCAATATTATCGTTAGAAACAAAAAAATATGCAATAAAGATAAATAATTTTGAAGGACCACTAGATTTATTATGTCATTTAATAGATAAAAATAAAATGAATATATATGATATAAATCTTAGCGAAATTACAGATCAATATATACAATATTTAAGAGAGCAAGAGCAATTAAACCTAGAAATAGCTAGTGAATTTGTTATAATGGCATCAACTTTATTATTTTTAAAATCAAAAAAATTACTACCAAAACAAGAGGAAGAAGATGAAGAAATAACAGAAGAAGAACTAATTAGAAGAATTATAGAATATAAAAAGTTTAAAGAAATAAGTAAAACCTTTAGAGAACACTATAATATATATTCTAATAGAGCTTTTAAAGGTATAGAAGAAATAGAATTACCAAAAAAGAAATTAGAATTAAATTATGAAAGTAATTTAATTCCAAAATTGTATAAAAAATTAATTGAAAGAAGTGTAGTAAAATTAAATAAAAATGCAAAAAATATTGAGAAAATTGCTATAGTAGAAAATTATTCTGTTACAAGTAAAGTAAAACAAATGTTTAAAATACTAGTGAAACAGAAGAGATTTGTATTTAACCAATTGTTTTCTATCAAGAAGCATAATAAACAAGAAGTTGTAACAGCATTTTCGGGATTGCTAGAAATGTCAAGAAGAAGTAAAGTTGAAACACAGCAAAAAGAATTATTTGGAGATATAACAGTAGAAAAAGCAAAGAAAATAAGTTAATGTTTAAAAAACTAAAATATGGAAAAACTAATATTAAATCCTTTGGAGAAGGTGATAATATTGGTTTTTATTTTTTTGATTTTAATAATTTTATTAATTACATTAATATTTATGTATTCAAAAATAAACATAGAAATAAATAATTTTAAGTTTTCATCTGAAACAAAAAGACATTTAAATAAAAATTATAATATAATTATTAGATTGTATATATTTTCAATAATTCCATTACTAAAAGTAAATATAACTAAAACAAAAATGGAAAAACTAAAATTAAAAGAGAAAATAGATAAAATAGATTTTAAGGCGATTAGAGATAGAAATCAAATAGATGAAAAAGCATTAGAAGCATTAAAAGAATTAAATATAGATATACAAAATATAAAACTAAAAATAGATTTAGGAACAGAAAATGCAAGTTTAACATCAATAATTATACCTATTATTAGCACTATAATTGGGATAATTTTAAGTAGAAAAATAAAGAAAATAGAAAATCAATCATTTATAATTAAACCAGTATATATTAACGAAAATTTAATAAATATTGATTTTTCAGGTATATTTGAATTAAAAATGAGACATATTATAAATATAATATATATGTTAAATAAAAAAGAGGGAGTGAAAGAATATGAACGAACATCCAATAGAGGCTCTTATGATTACAGCTATGAATAGTATTCAAGATATGATTGATGTTAATACAATAGTTGGAGAACCAATAGAAACTTCTAATAATATAGTTATTATACCAATATCAAAAGTATCATTTGGATTTGCAGCAGGAGGAAGTGAATTTAAAGGTGAAACAATTAATGAATATACAAAAAAAGAAAAAGAAGAAGAAATACAATATAGACTTCCATTTGGAGGAGGATCAGGAGCAGGAGTAACAATAAATCCAGTAGCATTTTTAGTTATACAACAAAACAATGTTAAATTAGTACCTGTTAGTCATTCATCATCTTTAGATAAATTACTAGATTATGTACCTGATTTAATTGAAAAAGCAACTGAAGTAATGGATAAATGTTTAAAAAGCAAAAAAGAAGAAACAGAACAAATTTTAAGGAAGATGCAAAAAAATCATGATAAAAATATGAAAAAACAACAAGATGATAAAAGAGAAATTGAAAGGAAAATTGAAAAAGAAGTTGAAAAGGTAAAAGAAGAGAAGAAACCTAAAATAGAAGAATTAAATTATGAATTTGAATATGATGAGAATATAGAAGACGAATAGAGGGAATTGAATATATGTCAATTCCCTTTTTTAACTTTAAGGGGAAGAGTTCATTCTAGGATACTCTATTGTTATAACATTAAAGGTAAACACATTGAAAAAATATACAATTATATTATGTAAAAAGTGGGAAGAATTTTAAATATAATTACAAAAAATCTTAAAAAATGTTTTAAATTTGGCAATTTTATGCTATACTAAAAATAGTATGAGAAAAGAAAGGTGGATTTGTATTATGATGCAATTAACTAATATTCAAGAAATAGAAACAGCAATAAATGAATACGGAGAAATAGTAATAATTAAAAATAATAAAAATGATGTAATAGTAATGAGTATGGAAGAATATAAAAAAAATAATATGAAAACCGATATTATAAAAAAATTAAAAAAATCAGAAGAAGAAATTGAAAATGGAGAAGGCATTGAATCTGATATTGCATTTAAGGAGTTGAGACAGAAATATGGATACTAAAAAATATAAAGTAATAATTACACCAACAGCATATAAAGAAATTAATAAAATATATGATTATATTACAGATGATTTATATGCTGAAAATGCAACAAAAAGATTAATGAATAAAGTTGAACAAGAAGTACAAAGACTCAAAGATGCACCGAAAATACATACTGAAATTGAAAAATTTGATGAATTAAAAAGAGTTTATAGAAGAATAGTTGTTGATAATTATGTAATACTTTATATAATAGATGAAGATAATGAAGTTGTATTTGTTTCTCACATGTATTATGGTCGAAGAAATTATATGAATAATGATTTATTATGAAAATATTATAAATACTTTAAACAAAGATAAGTTTAGAGTATTTTTTTACAAAAATAGGAAGTTTTTAAGATAAAAAAATAAAAGTATGATATAATTCCTTTAAATAAAGATAGAGAAGATCTTAATAAAATGAACTTTAATATAGTCAATATAGATATTTCAAAAGAAAACAAACAAGAAATTACAGAAAAGTTTAATAGTGTAAATGCAATATTTGTTGCTGGTGGAAATAGTTTTTATTTATTACAACAATTAAAAATGAAAGATGTTTTACAAGAATTAATAGAGTTTGCAAATACTAAAATCTATATAGGTTCAAGTGCTGGTGCATGTATTACTTGTCCATCTATTGATTATTTTGAGGATTTAGATGACAAATCACAAGCACCACTATTAAATAATTGTGAAGCAATGAATTTAATAGATTTTTACATTTTACCGAATTATAAAAGCAAAGAAAAATATACTAAAGTAGCTGACGAAATTGAAAAAAGTTACAATAACTATAAATTTATAAAATTATCTAACGAACAGGCTATTATAGTATATGATATGAAAAACTATAAAGTAGTAGAAACAAAATAGAGAGATGATAATGATAAATCAGATGATTTATTTGCACCTATTACCATTTGATGGAACAATAGATTGGAACTATGTTATGAAGAAATTAAACGAATGTAATTATAATGGTTGCATTACAATGCAATTGTGTTATAGATATAATTATTTAAATATGTCTCTTAATGATTTTTACAAAGTTGGCTATGAAAGAGAGGTTTAGAATTATCAAAAATTGCAAATAAAAACTAATTAAGTTTAAATAAAGATAAAAAATAATCAAGTGGTTACAAAAACTGAACTTTATAAAGAGTTATTAAAATATTTAAAAAAATAATATAAAAGGCTATTCAAATGAATAGTCTTTTATCAATAATTATAGAGTAATTCAACAGTTATACAGGGATAATTATTAACTTCTCAAAAGATCAACCCACTTATAAATAACTTTTTTAGACATGGTAAATAGATTTATTTTATCAACATCATTTTTAGCAATAAGATTTACAGTAGATAATACTTCACCATCTAAAGTAAAAACTACCTCTCCTAATTTTTGTCCAGCACTAATTGGAGCCGATATATTTTCATTCAAAGATAAATTTTGTTCAATATTTTTATCTTTTCCTTTTTCAATTAAAGTACCTAAATTATTTTCAAGTATTGCATCAACATCATTATAATTTCCTTTATCTACAGATATATTTTTAACAGTTTCTCCTTTTTTTCCAAATTGTTTAAAAGAAAAATTATTAAATCCATAATTTAATAGCTTTTGAGCCTCTTCAAATCTAATTTTTGTTGAAGGTGCTTTCATAATAACTGCTATAAGAGATAAATCATCCCTAGTTGCACTTGCTGAAAGATTATATAAAGCTAAACTAGTAGAACCTGTTTTTAATCCTGTTGCACCTTTAAAAGTTTTTATTAATTTATTAGTGTTAGTAAGTTCAGATTTTCCACCTCTTAATGAATCAGTCCAGATAGTAGTATAGTTAGTTATACTAGGATGATTATTTAATAATTCTTTTGACATTTGTGCTATATCATAGCTTGAAGTAACATGACCATCTTCATCAAGTCCATGACAGTTTTTAAAAGTAGTATCATTCATACCAAGTTGTTTTGCTTTATCATTCATCATTTGAACAAATGCATCTTCTGATCCTGCAATATACTCTGCCATTGCAACAACACAATCATTAGCAGAAGCTACACATATAGCTTTTAACATTTCGTCAACACTTAAAGTTTCACGTGGATCCAACCAAATTTGTGAGCCACCCATAGAACTTGCAGTTTCACTACAAGGTACAGAATCTGTTAAAGAAATTTTACCACTATCAATAGCTTCCATTATTAAAAGTATACTCATTACTTTAGTAACAGATGCAGGTCGAAGTTGCTCATGAGGGTTATGAGAATATAATACTTGACCCGTAGACTGTTCAATTAATATAGCTGATGCAGATTCTAAATTTAAAGAATCATTTTCATTAACTGTGCTATTTGTAGGAATAGCATTTAAAGATTCTGAATTATTAGACCATACATATGCAGAATTTTCCTCTATTGCAAAACTATATGGTACTATACAGCTAATAATTATTATAATAATACATATGGAAATAAATAATTTATTTTGTGACATAAAAATACCTCCGTTTTTTATTAAAATTATATGTCACAAAAGAATAAAAAGAACTATATAAAAGCCGAAACTTAAAAATGTAAATTCAAGTTTCAATTTTTAAAAATGATTAGTTTATACAAAAGTTATAATATATATTAAAATAGTATAATTTTAATATATGTAAACAATTGACAAGATAATATGATTAATATATACTAAAAAAGATTTAATAAATGATGTGGGAGATTATATGAAAAAAGAAAGAAAATCAAACATTGAATTACTTAGAATTGTGGCAATGTTATTAATAATAAGTTTTCATTATGTATATAAAAGTGGATTTATATTTGAAGAGCTTTCCATAAATTCATTTATCGTAAAATCTTTTTATATGTTTGGAGAATTAGGAGTAAATATATTTATATTAATTACTGGATATTTTATGATAAATAGTAAGTTTTCAGTAAAAAAATTAATATGTTTAATTTTAGAAGTAGATTTTTATTACATAATTTCTATTTTTATAGGACAAAAATTAGGATTTACTCAGATAGATACAATAAAAGATTGTTTTTTAATGTTTTTCCCAACAATACTTAATAAATATTGGTTTATAACTGCATATATTATTTTATATATTCTTTCACCATATTTGAATATTCTTATAAAAAATATGGAAAGAAAAGAACATAAAAGTTTAATAATAATTTCATTATTATTGTGGTGTATAATACCAACATTTTTTGGAATATTTTCTAATACTACAGAAAATATGATGTATTATTCAAGATTAATATGGTTAATAGTTATGTATTTAGTAGGAGCATATATTAAAATATATCCTATAAAAATATTTAATAAGAAAAGAAAAGCTATAATATATTCAATTTTTTCTTATACTGTAATGCTTATTTCAATTGTTGTTATAAATAAATATAAAAATATATTTGAAACTTTAGGAACTACGGAAGTTGCTTATTTTTGGCCTCCAAATACAATACCTATGTTTTTATTAAGCGTTTCTGTATTTGAAATTTTCTTAAATATTAAAATAAAGTGCATTAAAATAATAAACATAATGGCGTCAACAACATTAGGAATTTATATGATACATGATGGTATATTAAATCGTTATATTTGGGACACAATTTTTAAAACAAATGAACATTTAAGTAATAACTCGTGGACTATAATATTACACATAATATCTACAGCAATTATTATATTTGTTTTTGGAATGATTATAGACCTAGTAAGGCAATTTTTAGAAAAAATAACTATAAAGAAAATATTAAATTCAAAAATGTTGGATAAATAATAAAAATATAATTAATATAAGAAAGTAAGGTAAAAAATGGAAAAAATAAAAGATAATATTTTATATGTAATAGGAGGACTAATTTTTGCATTATCAAGTTCAATACTATCTCTACAATTAATAGTAGTTAATTATTATGAGAAATCAAACATAATAATTACATTTATAGTATCTTTTTTATGTGCTATTTATTTTTGGATTAAAACATCAAAGTCAACTATTAAACTTATTAAAAACAATATTAGCTTTTCAATTATATGTAGCATTGTAATGTCTATTATTATAGCTCAGTTATATTTAACAAAAGGTATAGAATGTAAAGAAATATCTAAAAACTGGATTTTTAATATATTTAGAATTAAAAGTTTTATATTTTCTTTAATATCTTTAATATATATAGGCATTTTTATTGGAGAAAAAATAAAAAAGTGGATAATAGAATTTTATAAATCACTCGACTTATGGGATAAAAGAGCATATATGATTGCAACTATAATATGTTTTATAGTTATACTAATTGCGTATTGTACAAATAATAAATGGTTTTTACAATATGATAAAGTATATTCTTTAGATTCAGAATGGTGCTTTAATAAAATTTTCCCAATGTCTACATATTATGATATTAGACATCCTATTTTAAGTATTTTTACATTTCCTATATGGGCAATTGTACACACATTAGTAAATATTATTTTTCCAAGTAATCTATCAGAATTAGCAACTGCTATAATATTACAATTAATAAATGCACAATTATTAATATTAATAGGACTACAAATTAAAATATTAACTAAAAATAAATTTGTATTTGTACTATATATGCTATCATTTTCAACTATATTATATGGAATGTTTTTTGAAAAATATCAACTATGTGTATTTTTAATAGTATTATATGTATTTAGTATTTGTAATAAAAAGCATGGCTCAATACCAACTTTAGTTGGTGCAACAGGGGGAATGCCGACAAGTTGTTTTATAGGTGTTGCAGAATTATTAAAATCTGGAAAAGTCAAAGAAAAAATAAGTAGAATATTAAAAATAATAATTGTAACAATATGTACATTTATAGTTTTAGGAAGAGCACATTTACTAAAAAATGGAATATCTGAAATAACTACTATGAGAGAACAATTTTCTAATGAAACTTATACAGTTAAAGAAAAACTAATATCAACAACAAAGATGTTTCAGAGTTCTTTAGTAGCTTTACCATCTAGTACAACAGTAAGAGAAAATATGTATTGGTGGGAAAATCTAGAAAGCAAAATATCATTTATTGCAATAATAATTATAGGGGTAATGATTGTAGGAGCAATTGTAAATAGAAAAGAATTATTTGTAAAAATTGCAACTGTTTGGTCTATATTTGCCTTAATATTATTTGTGATTTTAAACTGGAGTACACAGGAAACTCCATTATTTACAATATATTTTTCATGGGCAATCATTCCACTTTTTGTAATGGGATTAGATTTTATAATTAAGAAATTAAAAATGAATCCTAAAATTATTTATGGAATTATTATGATTTTTATAACAGTAATTAATATAATTACAATTTTTGATATACAAGATTTTCTTACAAAATTGTAATAAAAGGAGAGAATTATGCAGTTACAAGAAGCAATAACAATGAAAGAACCAATAAGATATAGCAAAAAAGAAGAAATTGTAGTTAATAAAAAAAGTGAAAGAATTACATACATAGATACAGCAAAAGCAATAGCTATATTTTTAACAATTGTATCACATTCAGGATTAAGATACCATCCAATCAATCAATTTATATGTTCATTTCATATGCCATTATTTTTCTTTGTAGCAGGATGGACACAGAAAAATAAAAAAATAACAGGTTTTATTGAATGGAAAGATTTTTTATTAAAAAAGACATGTACTTTATTAGTTCCATATATATTATATTCATTGATTTCATCAAATGGGTTAGATTTATCTAATTTTAAATATATATTTTATGGTAATATATTTTCACTAAATCATATTGGAGCAATTGGAACAATTTGGTTTTTACCATGCATGTTTATAACTGTAGTAATCTATCAAATAACAGTCAATTTAATTAATAAATTTAAAAATAAATCAATAAGATATGGTGTTTTAATTGGTGTACTAGTAATATATGGAATGATTAGTAGTTACTTTAATTTTTATAAAGTTTCTGAAATGGGTGTACCATTAAGTAGTAATATTGCATTATCTGGTGTAATATTCATGTTTGTAGGAAAATATATAGCAACATTATATAATAAATTAAAAGAAAAATTTAAACAAGCAAAAAATAAAAATAGTATTTTTATAATATCACTAATATTTTTAATAATTGGTATGATATTATATAAGTTAAATAAAGAAGCATTTATGTTTGAAAAATATAATTTTGGAATTGTAATGGCTGAAGCATGGTATGGAAATTACTTTATATTTTTAATAAATGCAATAATATGCTCAATAGGAATTGTTTTATTAAGTATGGTAATAGATAATAAATTTTTAAGATATTTTGGAAAAAATACGCTTATAATATTATATTTTCATATACAAGTACTTGGAATAAGTAATGCATATATTACAAATCAATTACCAAATGGAACATATAAATGCTTTGTAAATTCTATAATTACATTTTTAGCAATGGGATTAATAATACCAATAATAAATAAATTATTTCCTAATTTATCAGGAAAATTTATAAATGAAAAATAATAGATAGTAAGAGGAAAAAATGAAAAAAATAGTAAATTATATAAAATTAATGAGAGTACAACATTATATTAAAAATATCTTAATATTTATGCCAATTGTATTTTCTAAAAATATATTTAATATAGAAATTCTAACAAATACAATAATAGGAGCTATATCATTTAGTTTAATGTCATCTATAGTTTATATTATAAATGATATAATTGATATTGAAGCTGATAAAAAACATCAAAAGAAGAAATTCAGACCAATTGCATCTGGCAATATTTCAATAAAAGAAGCATATATTATTGCAATAATATTATTAATAATAAGTAGTTTGTTAAATATGTATATAAAAGCTAACTTATTGTCATGTGCAATATTTTACGGATATTTAGGAATTAATCTTCTTTATAGTTTCAAATTAAAACATATTCCTATAATGGATATAGTAATATTAGCATCTGGATTTTTATTAAGATTATTATATGGTTCACAAATTACAGGTATACAAATATCAAATTGGCTATATTTAACTATATTATCATTTTCATTTTATATGGCTTTAGGAAAAAGAAGAAATGAGTTAGAAAAAATAGGAAATGATTCTAGAAAAGTATTAGAATATTATAATAAGTCTTTTTTAGATAATAATATGTATATGTGTGTAGCTTTAGGAATTATATTTTATTCATTGTGGTGTATTGATATAAATAGTAGTGTAAATGGAATAGTAAATCTTATATGGACAGTACCATTTGTAATAATTATATGTATGAAATATAGTTTAAATATTGAAGGAGATTCATTAGGAGATCCAGTTGATGTAATATTAAATGATAAAATACTATTTATTTTAGTTATTGCATATTCAATAATTATGTTTAGTGCTATATATTTTAATAGGTAAAGGGAAGATATGAAAGAATTAAATATATTTGATTTTGATGATACTATTTATAAAGGTGATAGTTCCATTGATTTTTATTTATTTTGTTTAAAAGAGAATGTAACTTTATTAAGATATTTACCAATTCAATTATATGGGATGCTTATGTATAAATTAAAATTAAAATCTAAAGAATTTATGAAAGAAAAATATTTTTCATTTTTAAAAGGAATAAAAAATACTGATTATAAAGTAGAAAAATTTTGGAATAAAAATGAAAATAAAATAAGAAATATTTTAATAAAAGATAAAAATAATATAGTTGTTATTTCTGCATCTCCAGAGTTTTTGTTAAAAGAAATTTGTAAAAAAAATGGAATTGATACTGTAATAGCCACATTAGTGGATAAGAAAAGTGGAAAATTTTTAAGTAAAAATTGTTATGGAGAAGAAAAAGTAAATAGATTAAATAATGAGTACAAAGATTATTATATAAATGAATTTTATTCTGATTCTAAATCAGATAAATATTTAGCTAAGATTTCTAAAAAAAGTTTTTTAGTTAAAGGAGATAAAATAGAAAAGTGGTAAGTTAAAAAATGCTATAAATATCAAAATTAGTTATAATTAAGTAATTATAAAATTAATTCTTAATAATAACTAATTTTGTTATTTTTATTTCAATATAACAAGACGAATATTTATTGCAGTAGCTGATGCTTCTGAATAAATTTTTATATCTCCTTCTAAATTATTAACAAATTTTAAGTCATAACTTCCATATGCAACAGCTGCATCTTTGCCAGGAGCTATATAAGGAACTTTATTACTATGAGTGTGCCTTTCTGTAACTGTTAGTGAAGGTACTGATAAAACTGCATTATATAAAGTAGTACTTATTTGACAGTTTCCACCACCAAGTCCTTTTTTCTTTTTTCCTTTATTATCAAATATCTCAGCTTTTTCATATCCTTTATTAGTAGTAGCAGGACCTACTGTTTGACAAAATGAAAAAGTTGCACCTTTTTTTACAAGTGTATCATTTAATGTTTTACAAGTAATTGCTATATTATTTTGTCTTGCAGAATCTTGAGAATATATTTTTGTTGAATAGGTTGCTATTTCTTCTTCTATAGGAGGTTGTGAAGTTTCAGATTGTTGCTCATTTAATTTATTTTCTGAATTTATATTTTCTTCAGCATTAGTAGTGTTCTCATTTTTTTTAATATTGTTATCAAATGTATAATTAGTAGAAGTCCTATTAGATTCATAAGTATTGTTATTGCTATCTGAAGGAGTATTGTTTTTAAATAAAAAAAATGCACCTATAATTAAAATTACAATAACTATAATAACTATTATCCAAATTTTTTTATTCATATATATCACCAATTTTAGTGTAACCAAAAAGTTTAAAATTATTGACATTTTCAAAAAATAAAAGTATAATAAATATGTATTTGTTAATAAGGAGAGATAAATATGCTTTCAAAATATTGGAAAAGAATAGGAATGATTATATTAATTATAGCATGTGTATTTAATGTTATGTTTAAACTTATAAATAAATTATCTTTAAAAAAAGAAATGTTATATTCAGCACAATATATATATGAACAAGAAAAAAATGATAATAAATAATATAGAAACACTTGAAAAAAAATAATAAATATGTTATGATAAAAAACAGTCAAATTACTTTGAGTCAAGAAAGAGGTGAACATAGATGAAAAAAGATATACAACCAGAATATAATGAAACAACAATCACATGTGCATGTGGTAATGTTTTAAAAGTGGGATCTACAAAAAAAGATTTAAAAGTAGATGTATGTTCAAAATGTCATCCATACTGGACAGGAAATCTTAGACAGGAAACAGTTGGTGGTAGAGCAGACAAATTCAAGAAGAAATATGGTCTTGCATAATATAAATATTAAAATTAGTAAATTAGAAGATGAAGTTTGGAATATGCCAAGCTTTATTTTTTACTATAATTATAAATTTAAAAGTATAATTAATTTAAAAGTTATAATCTTTATTAAAAACACAATTTGCTGGTCAGACTAATCATATAAACAAGTTTAAGGATTTTCAAGATATTGAAAAGTTAATCTGTATTATATGTAATAATAAATGTCTTCCCAAACTGCGCATTAGTGTTTTTACTATATATTATAACTTTTAAATTTAAAATAAAACTCTATATTGCAAAAATTGTCAAAATATAATAAAATATGCAAAGAGAGTGAGGAAAGAAATTGAAAACAGAAAAAGAAATACAAGAACAGAAAAAATACATGGAAAAAGTAAGTAAGTTATTAGAAAATAAAAAAAATAAATACACTATTTTAACAATGGGATGTCAGTTAAATGAAAATGATTCAGAAAAAATATGTGGAATGTTAGAAAAAATGAATTTTTTAAGAACTGAAAATTATAAAGATGCAGATTTAGTTGTATTTAACACATGTTGTGTAAGAGAAAATGCAGAAGATAAATTGTTTGGAAAATTAGGAGAATTAAAAAGATTAAAAGAAGAAAAGGGAATAATAGTAGCAATTGGTGGATGCATGATGCAAGAAAAACATATAACAGATAAAATAAAACAAAGTTATCCATTTGTAGATATTATTTTTGGAACACATACATTACATAAATTTCCAGAAAACTTATATACAGCATTAAAAGAAAAAAAGAAAATTGAGGATATTTTGGATATAGAAGGATATGTATATGAAGGTATACCTATAAAAAGAGAAGATACAATAAAGGCTTCTGTTACTATTATGAATGGATGCAACAATTTTTGTAGTTATTGTATAGTTCCATATGTAAGAGGTAGGGAAAGAAGTAGACAACCAAGAGCAATAATTAAAGAAGTACAAGAACTAGCTAGAAAAGGTTATAAGGAAATTACTCTTTTAGGTCAAAATGTAAATTCTTATTTAAGAGTAGAAAAAGAGAAAAATATAGATTTTGAAAAATTTAAAGGAATAGATTCATTTGCTAAATTATTAAGAGAAATAAATAAAATAGAAGGAATAGAAAGAATTCGTTTTGTATCACCACATCCTAAAGATTTTACAGATGATGTAATAGAAGCAATTGCAGATTGTGAAAAAATATGTAAATTAATTCACTTACCTTTACAATCTGGAAATACAAAAGTATTAAAAGAAATGAATAGAAAATATACAAAAGAACAATATTTGAATTTAGTTAATAAAATGAAAAATAAAATACCAAGTTTAACATTATCAACTGATATAATAGTAGGATTTCCAGGAGAAACAGATAAAGAATTTGAAGACACACTTGATGTAGTAAAAAAAGTTAAATTTGAACAAGTATATATGTTTATCTATTCAAGAAGAATAGGGACACCAGGAGATAAAATGGAAAATCAGATTCCAGAAGAACAAAAACATAAAAGATTTGACCAATTAAAAAATTTAGTAGAAAATCAAATTCAAGAAAATAATCAAAAATATATAGGAACAACTCAAAGAATATTAGTAGAGGGCGAGAGTAAAAATAATACTGAATTTTTAACAGGAAGAACTGATAGTAATAAAGTGGTGATTTTTAAAGGTTCAGATGATTTAATAGGAACAATGCAAAATATAAAAATTATATCTGAACATATGTGGTATTTGAAAGGAGAAATATAAACATGGCAGAATTTTCACCTATGATGCAAAAATATATTGAAACAAAAGAAGAATATAAAGACTGCATTTTATTTTATCGTTTAGGCGATTTTTATGAGATGTTTTTTGATGATGCAATAACAGCTTCAAGAGAACTAGAATTAACTTTAACAGGAAAAGATTGTGGACAAGCAGAAAGAGCACCTATGTGTGGTGTACCACATCATGCAGCAGATATGTATGTATCAAAATTAATTGCAAAAGGATATAAAGTAGCAATATGTGAGCAGTTAGAAGACCCAAAACAAACAAAAGGTATTGTTAAAAGAGGAGTTATTAGAGTTGTTACTCCAGGTACTCTTGTTGATAGCAATATGTTAGAGGAAAGAAAAAATAACTATATAATGTCTATTTTTAAATCAGGTATTTATTTTGGAATAAGTGTATGTGATATTTCAACAGGAGAATTTTATTCTGCTGAAATAAAAGATAACCATAATTTTCCAATGTTATTAGACGAAATAGCACGTTACACTCCATCAGAATTAGTTGTAAATTCAATGATGTCAGATTCTAAAGAAGAAATAGATAAAATAAAAGAAAGATTTGAAAATATTTATATAACAAAATTTAATGATAAATTTTTTAAAAGTGATTTAGATAATCTAAATTTAAGATTTACAATAGAGGATAATAAAGGTAAAAAGATAGAAAACTTTGAAGATAAAGAATTATATATTAGTTCAATTCATGCATTAACTGAATATATAGAACAGACACAAAAGACAAGTTTAGACCATATAAATAAAATTACTGTATACCAAATTTCAAGATATATGGCGTTAGATATTAATGCTAGAAGAAATCTTGAGATAACTGAGAAAATGAGAGATAAATCTAAAAAAGGAACATTGCTTTGGGTTTTAGATAAAACATCAACATCAATGGGAGGAAGAATGCTTCGAAGATGGTTAAATGACCCACTAGTAGATGTTTTAGAAATAAATAAAAGATTGAATTCAGTAAAAGAATTAAAAGATAATATCATGCTAAAAGGAGACATTATTGAAAACTTAAAAAAAGTATATGATATAGAAAGATTATCTGGAAAAATGGCATATGGAAATGCAAATGCTAGAGATATGATAACATTAAAAAATTCACTTCACAAATTACCAGAGGTTAAAGAAATATTAAAACAATGTAAATCTGACTTTTTAAAAGAATTATATGAAAATTTGGATGAGCTACAAGATATATATGAGTTAATTGAAAAGTCTATAGTAGAAGATCCACCTATGACAATAAAAGATGGAGGAATAATAAAATTAGGATATGATGATGAAATTGATAAGTTAAAAACAGCTCAAACAGAAGGGAAGAATTGGTTAGTTCAATTAGAAGCGCAAGAAAAAGAAAAGACTGGAATTAAAAATTTGAAAATAGGTTTTAATAAAGTGTTTGGTTATTTTATTGAAGTTACTAAATCAAATTACGATTTAGTACCAGATAGATTTATAAGAAAACAAACTCTAACAAATGCAGAAAGATTTATAACAGAAGAATTAAAAAATCTAGAAAATCAGATTTTAGGTTCAGAAGAAAAAGTTATTAATTTGGAATATGAGGCATTTGTTGC
>CANTHA010000002.1 GCA_947653375.1 uncultured Clostridium sp.
ATTGCTATTACTGATTTTTCCCACAACAGTTTTTGTATTTCTTCCCACTTCCACAAGTAGTGGATATTCAAATATTATAAGTATTTATAGTATTTTCTATATTATCTGTTTTTGTTGATATTACTAGACAATGCACTTTTATATTTAAAATATTTATCATACATATAATATTTATTGTATTTTAATTTCGCTGTCAAAATGATGTCATTGACATCCATCCTACTAAATATAATAATTTATTAAACATTTTTATAAGACATATTCTTATTTGCAAGACTATTATAATATAAAAAAAATAAAATTACAACGTTTACAATTAAATTTTAAAAAATAGCTATTAAACTAATGTTAATAGCTATAATTTGAAATTTTATTTATTATTTCTGAATGTGTTACACTTTCAAATACATCATTTGCTTCTTTTCTTGATTCATTGGAACTAGATATATAATAATTTTCTGTTGTTTCTATATTTCTATGACCTAATAAGTCTGCAACATCTCGAATTTCAATGCCATTCTTCAATATCTTTGTAGCATAACTTCCTCGAAGATCATAGAATCTACATTTTTTTATTCCTAGCTCATAATGAATAATTTTAAATGGGTATCTAGTTATATCTGTTCCAGAATATACACCATTTTCTCTTGTAAAAACTAGATTTAATGTATCTATTGTTAGTAAATTATTTTCATTTTCTACAATACGATGTTCTATAACTTTTCCATATTCATTTTTAACTTCTTCTAAATGATAATAATGATAATTTGAGCCATATAACTTTTTAAAAAATGATTGTTTCTTTTTATAATTCTTTAATGCGTTTAATAATGTATTACTTATATGTATTACTCTATCTCCTGTTGATGTTTTGGTATTTCCTAAAAACCATTTTCCTTTTTCATCTTTTTTCTTATCATAAACATTATGTTGAATATGTATAGTACCATTTTCTAAATCTATATTATTCCAAGTTAATGCAAATACTTCACCAGTTCTCATTCCTGTATAGCAAGATGTTAAAAAGGCACAAGTAAAAGTATCATTATCTTTAAATCTAGTTAAAATTTTATCAATTTCTTCTTGACTATATATGTGTTTTGCATCTCTTTTTTCTTCTTCTATTTTAGGCAATCTTAATGTAATTGTAGGATTATATTTTATAAAACCATATACATCACAAGCCTCTCTAAATGATCCTTTTAATACTTTCAATATATTTGAGAAATATGTCCTAGAAAATGTATATTTGCAACATATATCTGTTATAAAAGAATGTAATTTCACACTTGTCAGAGCCGATAAACGATACATACCAATATTGGGTTTCAAGTATTTTTCTATTATAGTATTATATGATTGAATTGTATTATATCGCAGATTTACTTTACAATAATTTTGCATCCAATAATCTAAATAATCACTATATGAAATATTACTTTCTTTAAAATTTAGTCCTGTAGTTAAATATTCATTATATGCAATATTTCCCTCCTCTTGTGCCTCAACTTTTGTTCTAAATCCAGATTTACATATTTGTTTTCTTTTTCCATTTATAGGAGCAGCTTCAAAATAATATTGATATGTTTTTCCTCTTTTTCTTACATTTACTGTTCCCATAGTTATCTAATCATCTCCAAATTCAATTTTTTGACATTGTTAATATCTGATAAGTCTTGTCCTTCATTATCAATTAAAAAATTTTGTAATGATGTTTTTAAAATTTTAATACTTCCTAATTTTAATGCTGGTAAATATCCTTTTTCAATAAGTGTGTATATGTAGTTTGGACTTGAATGTAATAGAGATGCAACTTCTTGAACTGTATAAATCAATCTTTCGTTTTCAATGTTCTTATTCTTTTGTGGAAATACTTTTTCATTATTTTTTTCCATTAGAACATCTCCTACTCTTTATTTAATAGTCTATTTGCATATCCAACTACTCCTTCTTTTCCAAATGAAGTTTGTAATGGATCTAATTCTCTTTTAAACTTTTTCAAATCTATATTATTTTTATCTCCTGTTTTTAGTAAATTATTTAATCCAATTAAAGCATAAGCTCTAACTTGATCCCAATTATATAATTCTCTTGCCATTATAATACCTCCACTTTTACATATTTAGGTACATCAAAACTGCGACCTAGTTCTTCTTTAAATTCAAATCTTTTTTTCTTTTCATTATAAGAATAAGCACTTTTATTCCAATTACGATATGCCATATTGGATAATCGTTTAGGTTGTGATAATTCCATACTTGCTTGATTGTGCATATTCTTCAAAATCAAATCATCTGCATTATTCTTAAATTGTGTGATTTTTCTTTTTGCTTTTATATGATCCTTTGTTTCTTCAATATGTTTCTTTTGATTTTTAATTTTTCTTTCTTGTTTTATTTCAACATATCTTTTGTCTTTTTTTAATACTTGTGTTACTGCACTTTTTGAAATATCTAGTTTTTTTGCAATATCAACTGGTCTTAATTTTTCAATAAAGTACATACTTAAAATTACATCTTTTCGGTTTTTCATAAGTGCCTCACTTTCTTTACTTAACTTTTTGCTAACACTTTAATTGCTTGACAAAGCTAATAAGAAGTGAGCTTCTTATTTTAGATTTAGAACTATATAGATTAGGTATAAAGCCAATTCTATTTAGCTTTGAATGAGATTTGTTATTTATAATTTTCATACTCTCATTTCCTCCCTTCTATATATAAACCCACTTCTTATTAAAAACCGAAGCTACTTTTTATAATTTTTTTAAATTATTTCTAATTTGTTTTTTTGCTTTATTTACACTATCTCTTATTGCATCTGGTGTAGAGCCTTCTTCTATCGCTATTACAACAAGAGGAATATCTTGCATTTTATTTTTATAAAATCTGTCATTTTGTTTTTTAGAAAGAGTTTCTTGTAGAAATGTTTTTACTCGCTTTTCTTCGATTTTTCTTAACACTTCATTTTCGAGATTACATTTACTTGCAATATTGTCTATATCTTCTTGTTTAAAAAAGCAATCTAAATGTCTTTCTCTTTCGTGCCTTCTCTTGTTTTTCTCATATTTCTGCGACTTATATAAGCAATAATATATTTCTTCATCTACTGCTTGAATCACATAAGTTTCTGGATCTTTATGGAATCCAACAGCATAAGTAGCGAATACCTTAATCATTGAATCTTTAGAATTATTTAATTTTTGAATTAGGTCATTATATTCCTTTTTGCTTATCTTTACACAATTTTCAAATCTAGTTCCGATTGCATAGTGCATATAATATTTTGTATAGAAATCATATTTATTTGCTTGATCGTAATTTATTATTTTTTCTTTTGATTTTTCATATTTATCAATTTCTTTATATTTATTTTTCATTTTAAACCTCCAACAATTAAATTTTTTAAAATTCAACTGTTTGGAGGTGGCGACTTGTTTCTAACAAATTCTACAGATAAAATAAAAAAGTTATTTATAGAAACACACAAAAGTCTTAAAGAAATAAGAACAATATCATTTATTAAGTTATTTGTAATAAACAACTGCCCCATAATATACAACACTCCAAATCTTGCCTTTCAATTTCTTTGTCTGGAGTGTCTGTATAATTGATTTCATCTGATGTTAGGAGTTTTTAAACTCAATTTACGGACACTATAATCTGGATTTTGTATTTTGAACTAAAATGGGTAGATAAAAAGAAATATGTGTAGAAAAAAAGAAAAAAGGGTACAAAAAAAGATGCAATTTGTACTAAAAACAAAATTGCATCTCTTTACAAATGATTATAAAAAATCAAAGACCTAAATTCTTTTTCAATTTTAGGTCTTTGATTTTATTTATTATAATTATCTAAAAATTCTTTCATTGCAATATTCACTAATCTTGTTAATGAAATTCCTGTTTCTTTAGTTATCTTATTTAATGCTTCAACATTATCTTTTCGTATCATAATACTTCTGTATATAGTTATTTCTCCTTCTGGCTTGGCATAATACTTTATATTTCCATTAGATATTAAATCTTCTATACAAACATTTATAACATCGCTAATTGTAGCGTCATATTCATTTTCTACTATTTGCTTTAGGTTTGTATATAATTTATCTTCTAAATTTATACTTTTTTGAACAGTAGAATTATTCTTTTTATATAGTCTATCAATAGCACTCATATTACACCTCCTAGCTTTAAGTTCTAACCTTTTCACGATTATTATACTTAAAAATTTTGTTGTATGTAACTCGATTGTTTCGTGTGTATATACACGATAATAGGTTGTATATTGAATCTTTTTATTATATAATTGTTTTACTAATTTATGGAAGGAGGTAGAATCTATTATGCAAATATCAGAAAAATGCGTAAAGTTATTGCACGATTGCAATATTCCTATGTTAAGGTCTAACTTTTTAATGGCTGATTTAGAAAAAATATTATATGGAGTAATAGATGAACAAAATAAAAAAGAACTTAAATATGATGATTACTGGCATAAGCCATTAAGCAATGATATGTTAAATTTAGCAAATGAATGGAAAGATAAAACATTTTCAGAAGATTTATTTCTAATTTTAAATAACAACTTAAAACAAATAACAGAAAATGATACAACTAAATATTCTGCTCAAATGATATTTCCTTTTTTTGTTGAAAAAAAATTAACTGGATTTGCAATCTTCTTTAGGACTAATGGTGATTATATTTCTAGTAGTGCTAAAGCACCAAAAACAATTAGAAATTTTATACAAAATGTTTTAAATGAAGAATCAGATTTTTAAGGAGGTTTTATGAATAAGAAAAATAATATTTCATCAAAGATTGATAATGATTTATTTACTCAAATAGATCTGGACTTTATTGATGAAAAATTTGAGCAGAATCTTCCCCTATTACTTCAATATGGAAAGTATATAGAGATTGATAAAAAATTAGCAAAACTAAATTTGGAATTAGTATCTTCCTTGAATGAAAAACAAAGGGAACTTTTACGCAAATATCAAAATCTTTCGTTAGATGCTACATCCTATCAAAATTGTTTAGCATATTATATAGGTCTAAAAACTAAAAATGAGATAGAAAAATTAAAATAGTTTATTACATAAGTTATTACATAATAAACTATAAATACTTTTATAATATAAGGTAAGTTGATAAATGGCAAGTATTCAACTTATCTTTTATTATCATATTCTTCTAAAAATTCCTTTATGGCACAATTTAATAATCTTGTTACTGTAATTCCAGTCTTTTTATACATTTTTTGCAAATTATTTAAGTTTTGTTTTCTTATCATTATACTTCTATATGTTACTGTTTCAAGTTTTGGCTTTTCGTAAAATGATGGAGCATTTGCCTCTATATATTCTTCGATACATACATTAACAATTTCACTAAAAGAAGCATCATAATTTTTATTGACAAATTTCATTAGTCTTTTATATAAACTATCATCAATATTAACAGTCTTTTTTATTGTTTTATTATCAATAGAATATAACCTATCTATTGCACTCATATATACACCTCCCATTACTCATTTTACAACCATTTATATTATATAAAAAATAATAGGCAAATAATACTTGTTATCATTGCTCGTAAACGAATAATAATAGGTTAGATATATAAAAATAAGAGAGCCTAACACTCCCTTTAAATTCATAGATAGATATTCTATATAAATGATAATTGTTCTTCTTGTTTCATTTCTTTTTTATATGCTTTTACTATATCGTTCATTCTATAAAGTAATCCATATCTTTCACATTCTTCTTTAAATACTTTTCCTAAATTATTATTTAGTGGATAACAAAAATAATTATTTCCATAAGTTTTTATATACTTATCTTTTAATTTAGGAAATATCTTATCTAGTTGCTCATAAAAATATTCTCTTTGATTTTCTCTTAATGTAACTCCTCCCATTGAGAATACAAATTTTGCTCCATTTTCATAAGATAATTTTATTACATTTCTAATATTTTCCTCCGAATCTGTTATAAATGGAATAATTGGTGTTAGTAATGTTCCAATAAATAGTCCCTGTTTGGATAATTGTTTCATCGCTTTTAGCCTTTCAGAAGAAACACATACATTTGGCTCTATTTTTCTTGATAAATTATCATCTGCTGATGTAATTGTAAATTTAAGTATTACATCTGCTTTCCTGTTTATTTTCTTAAATATGTCTATATCTCTAACTATCAAATTACTTTTTGTTTCTAGTGATACTCCAAAATTGTAATAGGAAATCAATTTTAATGCTTGTCTTGTTATTTCATATTGTTCTTCAAAAGGATTGTATGTATCTGACATTGCTCCTATACCTATTACTCCTTTTTTTCTTTTTGATTTTAGTTCTTGACTTAATATTTCTATTTCATCTTTTTTGGCTCTTACCCTATCAAAATCCTCTACTTGATAGCAATTACTTCTACTATCGCAATAAATACATTTATGACAGCAACCTTTATATAGATTCATATTATAATCAATTCCAAACCATTTTTCTCCGTGTGTTGCTCTTTGAAGTATTGTCTTTGCTTCTATAAATTCCATAACTATTTCCTTTTTCTTATTGGATGTCTTATAACTGTTTTTAATTTATTTACATCGCATCTTCTTGGATCACTTAAATAAATTTCGTGATGAAAACGAGTATCTGTAATATCTAGTTCATATCCATTTTCTATCATATATTCGTGCATTAAACTAATAGTTTTAGGCTCATTATCATAAGAGCCTATGTGCATACATTGAATGCAGATCCCTTCATCATAAGTTAAAAATTCTACTTTTGAAAAATCTTGTTTCTTTTTCTTGGTAGCCTCATCAATAGCCCATTCAAAATCTTCTTTTGTTACAAAGTCTGGTAATCTAATAATTGAAATAAAGTTAAATTTGTCTTTACTCTTATAATCTATACTACTTTTGTTTCCTTCTTGCCACCAGAATCCTTCAAGTGGTGGAACTACATATTCAAAATAGCCATTTATTTTATATGTTCCTTTATAACTCATTTTTATAGTAAAAGCAATCGAATACAAAAGTCCTATTGAATCTTTATATTCACTATTTTCATCATTAGGATTTCCTTTTCCTCTAACTGCAATGTAATTCATTTTAGGAATTTCTACAATACTAGGTTTATTCTTTGGTATATAAAATTCCTTATATTCCTTTTTATAATCAAAAGCCATTTATCTTTATCCTTTCCCTTTAATCTTCTAATGCAATATAAATATGAATTTCTTGTTTTTGCATATCTTCGGAATTATTTTGATATTCTTCAAAATCACAAGTGTATTTTCTTTTTAAATCCATATTCCATATTTCTTGCCAAGCCTGCCCTACTGAATTCTGCACATCTCCTATTATTATGAATTTAGCATATTTTCCTTTTGGAATAATAATACTTTCTAATTCTTCGCCCCTTTGTACTTCCTTACTAACCTCTGCTCCTGCAATAAATGTATAAGGTTTTGTATAATCTCCCTCATATTTTGTATATAATCCTATTGTTTTATTATTTACCTTATTTTGTATCTTCTCATAAATCCCATCTGTAAATAATTTTTGCCAAGTTATTCCTATATCTTGCACAGCCTTTCCATCTTCATTAGTTGTATTTATTTTAATTCCTGCAACAACCTTTTCCTCTAATTCTACAATTTCATATTTCATAATTTATACCTCCTATAGATGAAGTATATAACACTTAACTTGACAACTGTATGTCATATTATAAATAATTTTTTAAAGTTTTTTCTAATTTATCTTTTATAATATTTTTTGCTCTATTTGGTGCTATAACTTTTATATGTTCTCCAAAAGATAAAATATAGCCATATACCCATTCATTCTCTGGATATTCTACTTTTACAATAAAGTTTCCATTTTCTTTTTTAGATATTTCGCTATTTTCAAATTCATCATATACTCTATAAGCCATCTCCTTACTTATTTCTAATTCAAGTAATATGTTCTTAAAATTATATTTTTCTTCTTTTTGCTCTTTTGGTAGTTCTTTTTCAAAATGTTCTTGTAATGTCTTAATTTCTTTTATTCTAGCAATTTTGAAGATTCTGTAATCTTCTTTATTTCTACAATAACTTATTAAATACCATGATTTATCTTTAAACCATATTTGTAATGGCTCTACAATTCTTCTACTTTCTTCTCCATTAGAATTATAATAAGTAAATTTAATTAGTTTCTTGTTTAAAATTGCAGATTTAATAATCTCAAATCTATTTTCTTGTATATTATCTTTACTCCAGTTAGATAAATCTATTCTGATCCAATCATTTATCTCTTTGTTAAATAATGTACTTAACTTCTCTAAAATATCTTTTTCATCTTGTCCTCTTACTTTTATCATCCCTTGCAAAGCAAACAAAATTTGATTTTGTTCTTCTTCTGAAAGAATTGTTTTATTTAGTACATATTCATCTAAAAGCCCTATACCTCCATCTTTGCCCTTACTTGCATAAATTGGTATGTTCGCACTACTCAATGCTTCTATATCTCTATATATAGTTCTAGTTGATACTTCAAATTTATCTGCTAGTTCTTTTGCTGTAACTTTTTTCTTTTGCATTAGTATATACACTATTTCAAATAATCTATTATTTACTTGCATATTTTCCTCCTGCAAGTATTATATCATATAAATATGACATCTGTCTGTCATATTTTCAAAAAAGAAGATACTAATTTCTTAATATCTTCCTATAATTTTTTATTCTAATTCTTTCTTATGATTAAAGTGTATTCCAATATGACCGATTCCTAATATTTTAGATATTATATACAAATCCAACTTCCCAATAGTTTTGTTTTTCTATTTCAATTACTCTTTCTTTAATGATTTCTCCTCCCATCTTTTTATAAAACTCTTTAGATGGATCATTATCTTTTAAGCACCACAATATCATCTTTGTTTTATTTTTACTTTTAAATTCATCAATAACAAATTGAAATAGTTTTGTACCTATTCCATTGTATTTTAATTCTGGCTTTACATATAAGGCTAATAGCTCACAATCTATATCTAGTATATCCTGTGTAAATTTATTGCTATCAATATATCTACAGAATCCAACTACTTCTTTATCTGATTCTGCAACTATAAATCCATTATCTTTATAATCTTTGTTTCTTTTTTCTATTTTTTTATCCCTATTCATTGAATTTAAAATAGAATCATCAATAATTCCCTTATATGCAGTTTTCCATCCATCTATTTGAATGTCAACAACTCTTGGAATGTCTTTTTCTTCAATACTTCTAATTATAATATTCTCCATTGTTTATCACTCTTTCAATTATTTATCAACTAATATTTTATAACAAATTCCTTTAAGTTGTCATATATTCTCTTTGTTATATCGCCAAATAAATCCACCTGCTGATTTTCTAGTTCCATTACAGGCACTTGAAATATGTTTTATCCCAGTTAGATTTATAGCTTCTGTAACACTATTATATGTATTAACATACACGCCATCTAAAGTATATTGATAAACTTTTTTTGATTTTTTATTTCCTATAACTTTTTTTGCACATTCTGGACACCCTTTGCCCTGACTTCTATTATATGGTGTTGATTGCCATTCATATTCGCAATTTGAACATTTCCACCATACTTTTTTATTACTTTTCAATGTTATTTCATTAGGAGATATAGTATTTTTTTCATAATTCCACTCTTTTAAAAATATAGGTTTTTTTTCAAATAGTGTTCCATTCTTTTTCAATAATACTTTTTCAAGAGTAGCAACCCTTCTTTTATGCGAACATTTTGGGCATTTACATCCAGCCATAATTTCATTTGGACTTCTAAAATATGCTTCTCCACATTTAGAACATTTCCACCATACTTTTTTCCCACTAGATAAATATATCGTATCTGGAGTTATAGGATAATTTTTTTCATAATCCCATTCTTTTATTATTTCACTATTTAGACTTGATAAACTGCGTTCTTTCAAAGATTTTTGATAAGATTTATCTATTTCACTATAATCTCTTTTTACATCAATAAAGTTTTTATCATATATAATGTTTAGTTTATCTAATAATGTTTTTATTGCCTTTGTTAAATTATCACCTTTATCATATCCATATATTATCTTATTATCTTTCCAAAATACATTGTTGCTTTTTTCTTTTTTCTCAATTATTCTATATAATGTGATTCCTCTTTTTTTGATTTCATTTTCTTTTTGTTTATCAGTAGTTTTCTTGTTTTTATGAAAGAAAAATCCATCATACTCAATACCTACTTTGAATTGTGGTAAAAATATATCAATTTCATATCTATTATCTAATTTATACCTATTATAGCATTCTATATTTAACTTTTTAATATAGTAGAAAATAGCCTGTTCTCCAAATGAAGTATTCTTTTCTGAATTACATTTTGGGCATCCTCTACCATTACTTCTACTAGATATAATTGCTTTCCAACTATTTTTACATCTTTTACATATCCAATAAGCATACTGATTAGAAAATTCACCAATTTTATGAGGATTCAACTTGTTTTTTTCATAATCCCATTCTTCTAATAATTTAGGTTGTTTTGTTGCAAAATCGTTATATCCTGTTAAAATTTTATTTCCATAACAATAAACACATCTAGGAAATTTTTTTATTGCATAGGAAGTAGCATATCGTTCGTGTCCACATTCAAACTTCCACCAATATTTTTTTGTAGCATTAAATATAACTTCTTCTGGTCTTTTGTTATTTTTATCATAGTTCCAAAATTGTAATATTTGAGAATCAGTTGTTTTTAGATCATTATATCCTTTTTTGACACATCTTCTATTACAATACGGACAGCCATTTTTTATATTATTTCTATCCTTTACAATTTTTTGATATATATGACCGTTTTGGCATTTCCACCATACTTCTTTATGGCTTCCACACGTCACTTTTTGAGGGAAAATATTTAATTTATTATTTTTTTCATAATACCATTCTTTTATTAAAAGTTCATTATCTATAACATACTTCTTATCTTTACTCATTATTTCACCTATACAAATGTTATTTCTTTTCTGATTACTATAATAGCATAAAATTCTTAATTATTCCACAAATTTGACATTTTTCTTATTTTCGACAAATTTCAACACACTATTTTATGTAAATATGATAAGATATATATGAAGGGAGTTGATATTTATGGATTCTAAAACAATCTATTTAATTATGAAAAATACTGCTAAATTAGAAAAACTAATTGAAACCAATGCTCCTTATGAAAAGATCATCAAACAAAGTCAGAAATTAGACAAGTATATTATGATACAAATGAAACATATTAACAAAATAGGAGTTAGTTCTTAAACTATCTCCTATTTATTCTTTTACTGCAATCAATAATTCGTTAGGTTGTACTGTCATATTTGCATTTCTATAAGTATATTTTGCTCCTGTAAAATATACATCATATCCATTGTTTTCAAAATAGTCTTTATTTATTTTTAAAAACTTATCTATCTCTAGTTCTGATAAATTGTTCTTAACTCTTAGCTCATAAAAAGTATATCTTATAAAATTCTTATCTTCGCTTTCATTTAATTTATCATTTATATAGTTAATTACAAAAGCATCTGTCATTTTCTCACTTCCAATCTCAAATAGAATTATATCATATTCTTGTTTTTCTGTATAGATTTTTGATTGCATTTTGTTATTCGACAACATTCGACACAATTCCTTATAAAAAGGGCTAAAAAGGGTACAAAAAAAGAAGTTTACAGTATTGAATTGACATAATTTTTGTGATATAATGTGGAAAAAAATAGGAGAAACATTTGTGAGGCAAAATTATGGTTAATGTACTTATCGGCAACAAGAATACTAGAGAAACTGATATTCTTTGCCACGAACTTGCAAATGATAAAAATTATAGGGTTGATAATGTTGTTACTGGAAAAGATGCAGTAACTATGTATTGGGATATGAATCCAGATATTTTAGTTTTAGATAATAACTTATCTGATATGTCTATTGAAGATATAGTAAATAGATTATCTTGTAATCCTTTAGAACAAAAACGATGTAATACTATTCTAACACTATCGCCACACTATAGAATGAAATTGAATAATGTTGCAAAAATCAATGAGATTATATATAAACCTATTTTAAATAATGAGTTAGTTGAAACTATAAAAACAATGTCTATTGATTATAATACTCCAGATTTAGAAGTTGGTGAAATTGATTGGCTGTTACAATCTCTAAACTTTAATTGTATGTCTGCTGGATATAAATATATGCGAGATGCTATTACCTACTGCTATTATAGACCAGATGAATTAGAATTTTTAACTACAGTATTGAAATATATTGCTTATAAATATGATGTTCCAGAATCACGAGTTAGAGATTCATTAAAGAGTTGTATTAGACCATTTAATAATACCAATATATATAGTTGCCCAGATGATCTGTATAAGGTATTATACAATAGTGGTAATAAATTATCCCTTAAAGATTTTATAGAAAGAATCGTTTTTTATTTGATTAGAGTTAAGAAAAAAGGTAGAATATTCTAGTTATTAGAAGTATCCTACCTTTTCTTTTTAAAACTGTGCATTTATGTATTCTTTATAAGAATCTATAATTCCTACATATCTTATTTGTGTTTGTTCTCTAATTACTGTATTCATCTTATCTCCAATAATCTTTTTAGCTTCCAAATATTCCTCTTTTGGAATGTCTAAAGCTATAAAATTAAATGCTGGTACATTTTCATTTAATGCTTTTTTAGATTGTTTAATTATATCAAGTCCATTCATATTAGTTCCAAAATCATATTTAGAAAACACCATTTCTGGCTTAAATTCAATAATTTTATTGTAAGTATCTTCTGGATTTTTTGTTGTAGCAACAATTTCAATATCCTCAATTCCTTTTAATATATTAACAATTTCATCCTTTGTTTTATCATCATCGTAAGCGATTAACGCCCTAATCTTTTTCATAATACTATCTCCATTCATATTTATATACTCATCAATATACTTGACTACATTATCATTTATTGCATTTCCAAGTAAGAAGTCTATACCATTTTCTGTTTTTATTATATCCCCATTTGCTAAAATCAAAATATTTTTCTCTAAATCTTCCTGTTTCTTAAAGGTTACACTACTTATATTTTCATACTTTTCATATATTTTTCTTAATACACTATCAAATTCAAAGTTTGTAATTTCAAATATTTCTCTATTTTTTTCAGCCGATTCTCGTAATGGCATAAATTGATATAATTTCCAAATACCAATTTTATAATTATTTAAGAAATCACCTAATTCTTCAATTTCTTCAAGATTTTGTTTATTTACTACTGTATTTATATTCACTTTCAATTTCTTATAGTTTTCCAACTTTATATAGTTAAGTATATTGTGAATATTGGTAAAGTGTTTCTCTCCTCTACCTAATATATCATTAGTTTTACTTTTTATAGAATCTAATGATATTGTCAGATCATCTAAATAATTCAGTATTTCATAGTTTTGCTCTAACAATTTTCCATTTGTTATGATTCTATTATAGATTCCGTTCTCTTTTGATATTTTGATTAACTTATACAACTCTGGATATAATAGTGCCTCTCCACCAGTCCAGGTAATATGTGTTATTCCATCTCTTATTAGATTATATAGTATCTTTTCATTCTCTTTATAATCTAGTTCTCTTATGTTTATGAAACGATGACAATATTTGCAATTTTGATTGCATCTTGAAACAATATTCCAGCATACTTTCTTTTTAATTTTCATAATTCATCCCTCTTTCATAAATTGTATCTGTATTATATATTCATCAAAAATGAATGTAAATCAACATTTTCGAGGGTTATCCGACATTTTTTGTAGGTAAAAAAAAGAATATCCTTTTTGGATATTCGATATATATACTTATAAAATTTTATAGATTTATTGTTTTTTTAAATAATTTTTAATAAATTGTTTATCTACTTTTGTCAACTGATTTTTTAAATATACTATTTTTATACTGCTCTTTGGTAACTTTATAGGAACTTTAACTTCATATAATTCATTATTTTCTATATATTTACAAGCAGTTTCTCTCATTACATAAGCGATTCCTATTCCATCTAATGCTGCATTTACTCTATCTTCTGTAGTAGGACATCTTAATATTGCATTAAGAGAAATGTTGTGATCTTTCAATTTTTCGTTTAATTCTACAGTCGAAATTCTATCTTCATAATTCAAAATATATTTATAATTATTAAAATCTACTATATCTTTTATTTCTATTTTTTTATTAGCTATAAAAACATTTTCAATAGTTTCTATTTCTTCTATCTCTAAATCTTCTTTATATTCTGGAGGAATAACATCTAAAATAATAAAGTCTATCTTATTACTTTTTAATGATTCTATTAGTTCTTTACTATTAGATTCTGTGTCTAAATTTATTTGAATATTTGGATAATCTTTTACAAGATCAACAAGTTTTTTTCTTAAAAAGAATTTTGTTATATGCGAAGGGCATCCTACAGATATTTTTCCATTTTCTAAGCTATTTTTGCTTTCTATTATTGTTGGTATAAAATCAAATAATCCGATTGATTTTTTAGCTTGAATGTATGTTTCTTTTCCAAACTCTGTTAGTTTTAGACCTTTGTTAGAGCCTTTATTTTTTCTATAAAATAGTTGTACTCCTAATTGATCTTCAAGCGAATTGATATTTGCACTAACAATCCTATCACTTATATTTAATTTTTCAGCAGCTTCAGCAAAACTGTCCGATTCTGCTACAGTTAAGAAAGTTCTATATAGATTTAGGTTTATATTATTTACATTAACCATTATTCTCTATCTCCCCAATATCTTCTTTAATTCCCTTTCAGCTTTTTTTACAAAAAAATCGCTTTCATCTATTGGTATTTCTAACTCTCTTATCATTTGTTTTAATTTATCTACTGTATCAAGTTGTTCATTATTTTCTACTGTTTCAACTTCGATTAAGTTATCTCCGTTTTCTATATCTTTAATTGCAATTTCAAGTCCATTTTTGCCATATACTAAACTACTTTCTCTAATACTCATTATTTCTTTATATTCAATGGCTTTTATAAAACTTTTGCCCTGTTCTAAATTCTTTATTTCACAGTCAACCTTTTCTTGACCAATAATATCTCCATTGGGTGCGATATCTTTATTTTTATATGTCATTTTAATAATATCATAACTACTTGTAAAATCACTTGGCTCATATTGTTTTATCTTTCTTATCAAGATATAGTGATTTAATACTTCTCTAGGAGATAATTTCGTTATATCTAAATCTTTTGAAATATAATATGTATCATCTAAAAAATATTTATCAACTATCTTAAATCCTTTGTTTTCTAGTATATTATACATTTCCTCTATACTACATTTTAGTTTGACTGTTATTTCATTACTCACCAAATATCTCTCCTTAAAAATATTACTTTTCAATTATAACACATTATGTCAATTTTGTAAAGTCAAAAAAGTTCTAAAAAAAGCCACCATTTCAACAATAGCAGCTATTTTTCTTATATAAAATTTTATATACTGTCAATACATCTAAACACATTACTATATTGGTCTTGTAATTTGCTTATATCTCCGTTTTTAGAACTATGGCTCATTATATAATCTACAATTTGCATTTTACATCTTTTTAATTCTTCTTGATTATAATCCTTATCTTCAATAATTACTCCTGCTTTTTCTATTAGTTCTACATCTTTTTTAGTACATTCATTTAATATGTTCATTACTGCTACTTCCCTTCTTTGCTTTATATTACTCTCGTTAATTTATTCTCTTATGTTCTAAATAATATTCTAAAATTTTTCTATCTCTTAATACAACAAATCTAGTATCATATACATCATCATAGTCTGATGGTAATAATTTATCATAGCAATCTGTTACTAATTTTAATGCCTCTTTAGGCTCTACCCATAATAACTTTGCACCTTCACTTTTCTCTTTTTCAGTTAAATTTAATTTGTGCTTATCGTTTATAACTTTTGCAATAAAAATATTAGATATTTGTTTCAAATTTTGCAAACTCTTATATTCTTCTGTAGTTCCTAATTTCTCAATAATCTCTATTTCGCAACCTGCTTCTTCTAATACTTCTCTTTTGAAAGCAATGGTCGGATCTTCATTTTCTTCCATTCCTCCTCCGACAAGTTTATATTCATTTTTATTGCTTTTATTTTGTATTGCTATTTTTCCATCATCTCTAACAACAATTCCTCTAGCAGCTACTCGTAATCTATAATCTTTCATTTCTTGTGGCTCTATTCCAAAATCTTTATCTGTTATTTTAAATAATATATCCATTTCTTCTCTTACCTCTTTCTATAAATTATTTTTCCATTTCCCAACTCTTGAAATATATACATTCATTGTTATCATTGAATTTTATCTCATATATACCATCAAATTCGGTAATATCTCTTTGAAATATCCAATTTACAATTACTGTATTATCTTCTATTGCTAAAATTTTAAATTCTAACTTTTTTATATCTTGATTATCAATATTCTCCCATTCTTTTGCAATTTCTTCATATTTAGTATAAGGTGTTAAAAATGGTGTTTCTTGATAAAAGTTTGTATTAGTAAATAATGATGCTGCTTTATTAGAATCTTTATTTAGCCAAGATTCTTTTAGAATATTTAACCAATTTTCTATATATTTTCTATCCATAATATTTTCTCCTATTATTTAATAACTCCTCCAGAACAATGAAGCTCATATATTAAATTATTATCTTTATATACTTGCTCAATTCCATCAAAATTTTCTATTGTTCCATTTGCTTTAAAAGTATAGACATATCCATTATTTTCAAACTTAATTGGTCCTCTAGCTGGAATTATATTTTTATCTTCACCAACTTTCATTAGTGCTGGTCTTAATGCGTTATCCATTGCTTCCTCGCCTAATGTATCATCATAAGTTATACCATAATAATTCATTCCCCATATTGGCTTGTTATCATCACAATATACAACTTCTTCACCCATAAATTTAATCCCACCAAAATATGTATCGTGGTATGTATATTTTTTATTATCAATTATTTCCTCATAATTATAGTCTGATGATCCGACTCTACTTGCTATAACTTTTTCTATTGTACCATTGGCATAAGTGGATTTCTTCGCTCTAATTAAAAAATCAATAAATGTATTATCTATAATATTTCCTGCATAGTAAGTTTCTGCATAAAAGCTATTATCTCTTAACATTTTGTCGATAGATTCAAATTCACATTCTGCAAATTCACAACATAATCTCAATATTTCTTTTTCATTATCTTTATTTAGTACATATTTCTTTATTTCGCCATTTCTAAATTTAAAGATAAATACCTTATCTTTACCTAGATATTCATTCCAAAATCCATTTTCAAGCGTTTCACATATATATTTTTCAAACAATTCAATCTTGTTATCATCAAATATAACTCCATAATTATTCCCAAATGATTTTATTCTAAAATTATCTTGTTTAAGTGCATCAATATTGTTGATTCCCATTACATAACTGTAGTTCATATCCTATTCCTCCAATTTAAAAAATGTATCTTTATTTCTATCAATAAGATTATGTGCCATCTCCATTTCTTCTGGCTTATTTATATAAATAATTTTAAACTTTCCAGATGTGGTTTTATTTATATAATCGTGATTTACTTCTAATATATGTACTTGTCCCCAATATAGCCATTTTCCATCAATATTCTCTACTAAAAAATTTCTAACTGGTGGCATTTGATAATTTCTAATACTAGGCTTATCTTTAAATTCAAATATTCTATCAGCAAATTGTTCTGTAGTATATGGAATTTTCAAATGTTTTTTCCAATCTAATTCTTTTGGAAATCCCTGTTCCTTTGTTATTTGTAATGTATCATTAATTTCAATATATGATCCCATATTTATTTCCTCCTATTTCATTAAATTATTTATCTATAAATAAAACCTTTAGTATATTCTTATACCTATCTTTTATTATTTCTCTTGTTTTATCACTTAATTTATTGTAATCTCGTTCCAATTTTTTCTTTAAATAATTTTCTCCATCTTTTACTGATGAATTCATTTCATTGTAAACTAGGTGGAATAACGAAGGGATGCAGTCAAAATGTGCAATAACATCTGCATCTGCTACACATTGTTCTTCTATTGTATTTCTTGGTAATTCTTTACTACCTCTATGTCTTAATACACATTCTTTAACTCTTTCTTTTCTATCTTCTGGATAGTTCAATTTTGTTAGTAATTCATCTGCAATTTTCACTCCATAAACATTGTGTTCTTCTCTAGGTCCAAATTCTGATGGCATTGCTATATCGTGTAATAATGCTCCTAACTCTACAATTTCAATATCTGCATTATATTCTTTTGCTAATTCTACTGCATTTTTTACAACATATTTAATATGGTCATTCCAAAAATCATAGTTATACTTTTCATTATATATATTGCATCTTTTTATCAATTCTTCTTTAATATTCTCTACTATTTCATTCATTGTTCGTACTCCTTTTTAATTTAAGAAATTACTAACGATAATACTTTGTTCTTTTCCATTTATTTTTACTTCTGCTCCAATAGGAATAATGCTATTTCCGTGTTTATGTCCAAAATCATTAGTTTTTACTATTGGAACATCTGAATTTATCTTTCTTAATTCATCTACAATACTATATTTATTTTTTTCTACATCTTGAAGTTGATATATATAACCAAAAACAACAGCTCTATTAAACACATTCATTTGATTATATTGTTCTAGCATTGTATTCCATTGAATAATATCACTATGGAATCCTTCTAAAAATAATACTGCATTTTTTAAATCTGGCATATATGGTGTTCCTAATAATTTCAATAAGCATCTTACATTAGTTCCATATATCTTACCATTGATTTCTTCATTTTTAAAATCAATAAATTGTCTTTCTTCATAAGGAATAATTGTTTTATTAGCATTAAATAATTTATCAATAATTTCATTTTTATCATATTCTGTAACTTCATCTTTTCCAAACCAAACATAATCTTGACAATGAAAAGTTACAAGTCCAGTCATTTTATTTATAGCACAAAGTAAAACTGTAATATCACTCATACCTAGAAATATTTTAGGATTGTTTTTTATATTTTCAAAATCTATATATGGAAGTATTCCATTTACCATATCTCCACCTTTTACAGTAAATATTGCTTTAACTTCTTTATCGCTAAACATATCATTTAAGTCTTTTGCTCTTTCTTTAGGTGTTCCAGCACAGTAATTATCTTCTGAAAATAAATATTTACCATATTTTACTTTTAATCCTAAACTTTCAAAATATTTAGTTGCATTTTCTAAAGGTTTTATATCTTTATTTTTTAATGCTTTATCTGGAGCAATAACTCCTATTGTATCTCCTACTTGTAATTTATTCGCTAACATTGTAATCTCCCTCTTTTAATTTCTTTCTATTATTAAATCTGCAACTGTTAAATTGCAATCACTTGTAACATTATCTATAATTGTTTTTGCTACATCTTCTGCTTTCATAAAAGAATTAGATTTTTCTACAGATACATAATCTCTACTATTTTTATAAAATTCTGTATTTATTCCTCCTGGATATACTCCAATTACTTTTACACTTGTACCTTTATATGCAACTTTTAAACTTTCTGTATATCCTCTTTCTCCCCATTTTGTAGCACAATAAACTGATTCTTGCTTATTACCTCTTAATGCTGCAGATGACATTATATTTACTATTTTCAAATTCTTTTCTTCTTTAATTTTTAATGTTTCTGTAGAGCATATTATCATTCCTTTTAAGCCTTTAAAACATTTTTCAATATCTGCATTTTCATAATTAGTTGGTAACTTAAATGATGGCTCTCCTGCATTATTAACTAAAATACTAATATTTCCAAGTTTTGAGATTTCGTTTATTGTATTTCTTATAAATTCTTCATCTGATATATCTCCAATAAAGCCTTTATAGTTGTCTGTATATATATTATTTAATTCATTCATTTTTGTAACATCTCTGTCTATATTACAAACAAATAATCCTTTTTCTATTGATTTTTTAACTAATGCTAATCCTAAACCATTAGCTCCACCAGTTATAATAATTATATCTTTCATACTCAATAATTCTCCTTCAAATATTTTGCTATTTCATTTGATAACTCTAAATCCATTCTTTGTATAGCTTCTTGTGTTACGCCTGCTATATGCGGTGTTACTATTACATTATTTCTTTCTGTACTTAATATATCTTTATAATTTTCGACATCAATATCTAATCCGACATTAAATGTTTTATTTTCATCTGCATATTTTATTAGCTCATTTATATCTACTATTTCTGCTCTTGAGGTATTTATAAAAGTAGCTGTTTTTTTCATTAAACTAATTTTTTCTTTTGAAATTAGATTTTTATTTTCTTCATTTAATGGAATATTAACAGTAATAATATCTGAATTAGATAATAGTTCATCTAATTCCAAAAATTTCACACCTTCATCTAATAAATCTTTGTGTTTTTCTGGATTTAAAGTATTACAGTAAATTTTCATATTAAATATTTTTGCTATTTTTATAACTTCTCTTGATATTTTTCCAGCTCCAACAATTCCTATGGTACTGAAATTTATATCATTACTTCTTTTAGATAAATCTGTTTTATTTCCACCTCTCATAGAAATAGTATTTGCTTCTATAATTCTTTTTTTCAAACTTAATATCAATGCAAATATATGCTCTGCTACTGATATTACATTGGATGTTTGACAGTTAATCACCTTAACTAGACTGGAATCAAAGAATTTTTTATCTATATGATCTATTCCAATAGATAATGTTGCTATTATCTTTTTATTATGTATTTGAGTTAGCATATCTTCTGTCATTCTTTCTTTAACACCAATTATTAAAATATCATAACATTTTAATAATCTTAATAGTTCTTCTTGGTTTGGTCTTTCTTTGGAATTGGATAAATCTAATTGAACTCCAGAATTAGTAATAATTTCACAAGCCTTTTTATCTAAATCTTTAAATATACTATATGCTTTTAACATAGTTTATCCCCCATTAAATAATTTACATTTTCCATTTGATAATGTGTTTCTGTTTCTCCATATATTTTGAAACCTAATCTCTCATATAACCTCTTGGCTGGATTATCTTTAAATACTTGTAATATTGTTCTAATACCTTTTTCGTGATTTTCTTTCAATTGTTCTTCTAAAATTTTTCTTCCTATGCCTTTATTTTGATATTCTTTTAATATGCTTATTTCATTTATAAATAAATCACCATCTTCTGTTGTATGTACCACATAAATTCCTGCCATTTCATTATTGATTATAATAATTCTTTTATGTTCTAAATGCTCATTCAAATCTTGTTTTAGTCTTTGTTTTTGTTTTTCATCTTTCCAACCCCAAATTTTATCAACATACCACTTAAAATTTTGTTTCTTTAAGTTAAATAAAAAATCGAAATCCTCTAAAGTACACTTTCTAAATCTATATTCCATCTTTTCACACTTTCTTATTTTTATATGCTCTTTCCACCATCCACTAAATATATAGCTCCAGTAGTCCATAAAGATTTGTCTGACAATAAAAATTCTATTGTTGGTGCTATATCCTTTTTTGCATCTCCAATTCTTCCTAGTGGATAAAGTTTTTCTTTGTCCTTAGACCATTTATCGTAACCTTCTTGTGTATAATCTCCACTTGCTACATATATATTTGTATATACTGCTGCTGGATTTACACTATTTACTCTTATATTATATTTTCCAAGTTCTTGTCCCATATATTTTGTTAGCATATCTACTCCAGATTTACTTGCACAATAAGCTATTGAGCCTCCTGCTCTTTCTGATGACATAGAAGAAATATTTACAACTGATGTATTTATACCTTTTTTTAATAATGGTAATAATGTTTTTGTTAATAAAAATATTCCTGTTAAATTTATGTTTATAGAATTATTCCATTCTTCTAATGTTTGTTCTTCAATTCCACCAAGTTTTATAATTCCTGCAGAATTAACTAACCCATCTAACTTACCATATCTACTATCTATTTCGTTATATATCTTTTTACAATCTTCTTCATTGCTAATATCTCCCTGTAAAAAGATAACTTTATTTGCTTTATCTCCTAATTTTTCTTTTGCCATAGATAAGTTTTTATCTCCTCTTGAAAGTGAAATAACTTCGTAATTTTCTTGTTCTAACAGATATTCTATTGTTCCTAATCCGATCCCACTTGTTCCACCTGTTATTAAAACAACCTTCTTTTCTATCATCTTCTTTTACCTCCAATTATATTATCTTGTAAATCTCCATTGCTTAAAATATGTGCATTTACCTTCACTATTTAATGAAACTTGAAAAATTCCATCTATTTCTTGTTTTGTATTTGTTTTTGCCATAGTTCTAGTCATCTGCCAATTTATAATACAATTATTTTCGTTAAAAGCTACTATTTTAAATTTATAACTTATATCTTTTTGATTGTCTGCAACTACATTCCATAAGTTAGTTACTTCTTCAAAATTTTCACAAGGTTTGTCTATTGGATTTTCATAATATTCAACATCTTTACTTAAAGTTTCTAAAGTTCTTTTCCAATCTAATTCTTTCCAAGAATCCATAAATTCCTTTATCCATTTTTCATATTTTTCTTTATTCACAACTATACCTCCTTAAATACTTATAAACATTCTCTAAAAATTTTGATTATATCTTCTTTATTCATATCTATAAAACCTTTTACTGTACCATTACTACATATACGATTTGCCATTTCTTCAAAATGTTTATCATCAATATTCAAATCAGATAAATTATTTGTTAATTCTAAATCCTTATAAAATAAATTTTCTAAACATTCTATTGATTTTTCTGCAACTTCCATTTTAGATAAACTTGAATCTATATTCCATACATTTACTCCAAATTGATAATATCTATCTACAGTATTTTCATTTAATGTATATCTTAAATATCGTGGAGTTAAAATAGCTAATCCTAATCCGTGCGTAATATCATAAAAAGCTGATAATTGATGTTCTAATAGATGACAAACCCATATATTAGGTTGTCTATCCATTCTAGCAAATCCATTTATTGCCCAAGATGAAGTCCACATTAAATTTGCTCTTGCTTCATAATTTTTAGGATCATTATAAGCAATTTTAGAGTATTTTATTACTGTTTTCATTAGTCCTTCCATCACAGTATCTAACATATATAATCCATTATTTCTTGAAAAGTATGTTTCTAATATATGTGATAAAATATCACAACTTCCACAAGCAGTTTGGTATTTATTTACTGAATATGTAATAGTTGGATCTAAAAAAGATACCTTTGGTAAAGTTAATGGGCTTTTTACACCTTTTTTCTCATTTGTTTCTATATTTGAAATAATAGATGTTGTATTCATTTCAGATCCAGTCGCTGATAGTGTTAATATAGTAATTATAGGTAATGCTTTTTGTATTTCAGCTTTTTTTGTTACAAAATCCCATATATCTCCATCATAATATCTTCCTGCTGCTATGATTTTGCAACTATCAATTACACTTCCTCCACCAACACCTAAAATAACATCTATATCTTTTTCTTTACAAATACTAGCAGCTTTGTTTATTGAAGTATGTCTTGGATTAGGCTCTATTCCAGAAAATTCATATACTTCTATATTAGAATCTTGAAGTTCTTTTATAATTTCTTGATAAAGTCCTATTTTTTTAATAGTTCCTCCTCCATAAACTAGCAATACTTTATTACCATATTTTTTTATCTCTTGACTTAAATTTTTTTGTAACTGATTTTCTCCAAAATATACTTTTGTTGGAATCTCATAAATAAAATTATTCATTTTTCCCTACCTTTCTTTTAAATCCACTCCATATTCAATAAGTGCTTCTGATAAATATTGTTTTGGTTTTATAATAATTTTTTCATAATTATCAGTAGTTGCTTTTTCAAATAGTTCAATTAAAGAAGAAAATTCTTTTTTTCGCCTTAATATAAATTCTTCGTTATTTCCTCTTTTTTTAAATCTATCTACATACTCATCAAAATTATTTGACATTGGAAAAACTAAAATAATTCTAGTATTTTTTGCATTATTTTTAAAATTATCGCTATCAATAGCTTTAAAAACGTGTTCTATGAATGGAGATACCACAATTTTATCTTTTTCTAGTTCATTTAGAATAGCATTGATAAAATTATTAGGATATTCTGGATTTTCAGTTCGCAATGAAGTTTTCCCTTTTCTTTGTTCTAGTGGTAAATCTCTTATTGTTTCATCATAAATATACTTATAATCTTGAAAATCTAGGTCTATAACATTATTATAGCGATATTCTAATTCTGTTTTTCCTGTTCCCATATATGCTAATATTAGTAGTTTATTTTTCATAGTTAAACCTTTCTACAATTCTATTTTATACCTTTTAATTTTCTTATTACTAACAGTTGAATCTATGCTATTTGTATATTCTGCTCCTATTTTGCTAAATATTTTAGGAGAAATGATATTATCTTCATAATGGCATAATATTATATCTTTCATTCCTAACTCTTTACATTTAACTACTAATTGCTCTGCTATTTTTGTTCCATATCCTCTTTTTCGTTGAGATGGTCTTACTCCATAAGCAATATTTCCCCAAATATCATAACCTTTTTTAGTTAAGTTATTTCTAATACACCCAATTCCAATTAAATCATTATTATCAAATGCTAAAAAGTAATAACTATCCTTATACTAATCTATATCTTCGTGTTTTCCTATTTTTCTATTAGTTAGTTCTACTAAAATATTTTTATAATCATTTTGTGTTCTACATTCTAATTCTAAAACATCTGGTATTAAATCACTTTTATTCTGTATAAATTCATTATACATTTTAATATATTCATTATAATTTTCTTCTTTAAATTTAGTTAGTTTTATTATTGTATTTCTCCAATTTTTTATAAATCATTTTTTCTTGTATCAATATGAGTATTAGGATTAAAAGGTGGATTCATTATTTCTATCATCTTCAAATTTCCTTTAAAAGCAAATTCAGTATTTATAGGAATCTCTATTGTATCTCCTCTTGATATTTCATAAGTTTCACCATTTATATTAGCTGATCCTTTTCCTTCTAAAATGTAGTATATATGTATGCTTTCTGTTTCTTTTTGATAATATTGATGACCTATCATCATATCAATATAATCAACTTCTATTCCTAATTTTCCATCGCTTAAATAATATCCTTTAAAAAAGTCATTATGTTCAAAATCTGGCGATTGTGGAAACTTTTTTATATATTTATTCATTCTATTTCTCCTTTAATTTTTTATAATCAAATCTATACATACCAATTATTGTGGATATTGTCATAAGAGAATCCGAAATTGCTGCAGTATATGCTTGACACACAATATCATATAAAATCCATAATATTATATTTATTAAAGATATTCTTCTTATGTTTTTTTCTTTATCTTGTATTATAGTTAAAGTATATAATATTGAACATATTATAGGAACAATATCTATATAGCCTTTGAATGTTATTACACCTAATATAATGGATATAATAATATATATTCCAACAACAATCTTTGGTACTTGCTTATCTTTATTCTCAAAAACTTTATTTATAAATGTTTGCACTATTGCAAAAGTACAAATTATCGCACCACTATAACTCTGTAATAAAACAAAATTTATTGCAGAAAATAAATTTGCTAATATAAACATAAGAATTATTTGTTTCTTTTTCTTCATTTGCATTGAAAGAACATTTGCTATTATCACTAATATTCCAAAAATTTGAGCAGTTATAAACATTATTTATTTCCCTTCTATATACGCTTTTCCCAATAATCTTTCTATAAATCCCATATTTTTATAAACTTGTTCTGTATAAAATCCCTGTTCTGTTTGAACACAAATTTCATTTATATTTAACTGTATTAAATCTTTTATTATATCTGACATCATCTGTTTGCATACACCATTTCTTTGATATTTTTTATTTGTTGTAACATTGTATATAATTGCTTTATTCCCTTTATATACAACAGTTGCAGTAGAAATTGATTCTTGTTCTTTCTTTCCTAAATAATGAATAACCTTATATTCACTATCATTTTCATTAAAACTTTTTTCTAACGCAATTTTATATCCATCTGATAAACTTTCATACGGATCTTCTGGATTATCTCCAGAGAATCCATCCATTATAGCTTGAATAAATTGTTCCTTTAATATTTCATCAACTTTATAAACAGAAAAATCTATTTTGCTTTTATATGATTCAAATTGTTCTAAATTATCTAATGTCATCCAAACATCTGTATATAATGATTTTAATTTAGAATTTTTAATGTTTTCTTGTAGTTTTAAATCTATAATGCTAGATGGTATATAAATTATAGGTTTTCTATTTAATTCATTCATATTTAGTTTTATTTCATCAAAAATTTCATTTAAAGAAACTTCTCTATTTTTGAGATAAGCAAAATTCCAATACTCATCATCTATTAAATTACTATAATAAATATCGTAATCTTGTTTTTGTATTTTATTTGACATATATAAATATAGTTGTCCGTTTAAATGAATATCAATTATATCTTCCATAATTACCTCAATTCATATATTTTTTATTTATCAATTCCTCATATTCGTTTAATAAAGAATCTGCAATATCTAAATTTTTCTCAATATCATTAAAATTTGATACTTTGAATAATACTTCTAATTTGTCAACCTCATCTTTAGGTAAATGATTTGATATATGGCATAATTTATAATCATAATGTCTAGGAGTATATATTAGTCTGCTAATTACTACTAAAGGATTAGCAATATTTTCTATATATTTCATATATGCTTCTAAATATTGATTTCTTTTTATGTATTTTTGAACTCTGCTTTTTTGCTTTATTCTATATTTATTGTTTTCAAATACTTTTTTTATCAAATCTATATCTAATTCATCGTTTTCTTTAAAAGTAATTACATTATTTTTATCGAATATAACTAAAGGTAGTTCTGCTATATCATTTTTAATATAACAAGTTGCAGATCTATCTCTATTATGTGATTGAACACATATATCTAAAGTTAAATATTCGGATGTATTTTGTAAATGAATATTACTTTGAGCAATTTCTTCTCTTATATCATCTACTCTCGAATCAATTTTTCCTAATTCTTGCAATTTTTCTATACAATCATATAAAAAGGTAGTCATCTTATCTTTATCAACATCAAACCAGAAATCAATATCAGAATATTCATCAACTTTATTTATACCATCTGCACCTTCAAGCCACATAGCATACACATATTCTTTATCTTTGCTATATATTTTTAAAAAGTCAATTATTTCTTCTCTTTGAATCACTGCATCCACCTCTTTTATATCTTTTACAATATTTGTATTAGTTCTTTTAAATTATTTATAGTCATAGTTGGCTTATATTCATCACATAATTTTTCATTGTTTCTATTAAACCAACAACTATCGAAATTACATCTCATAGCAAATCCCACATCTGACTTCAATGAATCACCTATCATTAAATATTCTTTAATATTGTAATTATTTAAAGTTTTTTCTATTCCTTCAAAAAACTCTTTATTAGGTTTCATATAACCAAACATATCAGCAGATAGTATTTCATTTACAAAATCTATGCAGTTTATTTTCAATAGCTTATCTCTTGTAGCGACTTTAGGTCCATTAGTAGCAATTATAATATAATAGTTTTTATTTGATAAATACTTTAATGTTTCATAGGCTCCATCTATTGCAATAACATTTTCAGTTAAAGCATTCATATAAATATTATTCAAGTTAATTGCCTCATTCAAAGAAATTTCATTATTAAAATATATTAAAACTCTTTGTGCTCTTAACCAATTTAAAAATTCATCACTTTTTTTGCCTGTTTCATTCTTTAAATGTTCTGGTAATTCAATTAGTCCATCTTGCCAGTCTTTCCAAAATTGCTTATCTATTTCATACCATACTTTAAAACTGTCATTGCTATATTTTTCATTTTTTGATTCAATCATTTTTTTAAAAGCATATTTAACATTTTCCAAATTATCTATTAAAGTATCATCTAAATCAAATATCAATATTTTATATTTATTCACTAGCTTACCTTTCCCTATCTATTTCTTTTTAGATATTCCTCTATAAACTTTTTAGCAGGAGAATATAAATTTTCTGGTAAATCATTTATATCAAACCATTTCCATTCACTATGCTTTGTTGGCTCTAAATTTTTCAACTCTCCATTAAATTTATTTGCAACTAATTGAATAGTTACAAAATGCTTATTAGGTTGAATATCATCTGTCGCACCAAAAATTGATAATTCTGAAATATCTAAATTAGTTTCTTCTTTAACTTCTCTTATAGCTCCTTCTATCATTGTTTCGTTGTATTCTTGTTTACCACCAGGAATTGTCCAACTTCCAGGCTCATAAATTCCTCCAGTATCTTTATAATTATCGCATCTATGTCCTAAAAGAATTTTGTTACCATCTCTAATTACAATTCCTAAACCAACTTTAATTATATTTTCCATATTAGCTCCTCCAGTTTATATTTTTTCTTTTAATTTAGATAAGTTTTTAGATAAACTTATTACTTCTAATGGTATTTCAATCAATTTATTATCAACTGCTACATAGTTTGTTATTTCAATATTGCTTATATCAATAGCATTTTCTAATTCTTTAATAATATAATGAAGTTGTATGCAATGAGGTGATTTATCTACAGTAGCAAAAATCATTTTTTTTATTTTGCCTCTTGCTATCATACCAATTATTTTTGTTACCACCATATTTAAGTGTTCTTTCTCTAGGCATACATCATAAATGCTCGTAGAAATTTGTTCTAACTGTTTATATGCTTTAGGTTGCATACTTTCTAAACAACTTCCTACAATAATCATTGTTTCTTGAATGTCAAAGCAATTTATTTTTAATAAATCTTTCATTTTTTGTTCTCCATTTCTATTTTGCATTTTTTAACACTTCAACTGCCTTATCTCTATGTACTTCTTTAACAATTTCTATCTTTCTATTTTTACAATTATCTGCAACAACTTGTGCTTTTACTAATATATCATTTACACATTCTTTTGAATCTTCTAAAGTTGCACCATATACTAATTTTTCGATTCCAGTATAAAGAATTGCTCCCATACACATTGCACAAGGCTCACAAGAAGAATAAATTACACAATCTTTTCCACCCTCTGCACATAGGTGTCCTCCTAAATGTTCCATTGCATCTTCTATTGCTCTTAATTCTGCGTGAGAAAATGCTGTTTTAGAAACTGGAACATCTTTATCACTTCTACCAATAATTTCTCCATTTTTCACAATTATAGCTCCATAAGGATATATTGCTTTTTTACTTAATTCTATTGCAATATCAATAAATTTTTCATCTTCATTCATTGTAAATCCTCCTACTTAATTATTCTCCATTAAGATTTTATTCCCTCTATTTTCTAAATTGCCCTTATTGTATCATAAAAGTTAATTTTTGTCTTTATTTTTGCGACTTTTATTTTGAAAATGACATAAAAGGCAAAAAAAATAGCAAGAGCCAATTTTGAACTCTTGCTATTTGCTAATTACATATCTTTTAATAAATTCTTAAATATCGCTTCTAAAACATTAACAACTATACTATTTCCAGCTTGTCTATATAATTGTGTATCTGATATTCCTACAGATCTTACTTTGTTAAAGTCTGTATCTTCGAATCCCATCAATCTCCAACATTCAAGAGGAGTTAATTTTCGTATTTTCATAAAATGATTTCCATCTTCTGAAATCAATACTGCTGCACTCGAACTTGTAATTCCACAAGTTGTTGTCTGTGTTGGAGCAATATCTTTAATCTCTTTTTGATTATATGGATTAAACATTTTTCTTTCTGCAATACTTGGTCTAAACTGACTAGCAGTAACTGCTGTTGCAATTCCTTCTGTATCATATATTCTATCTTGTAAACTAGGTTGTTTCTTTTGATTATTTAAACATATAGGTTTAGGTGTTTCAATAACTGTAGCCATACTAGGTGATGTTAGAATTGTCTGTGATACCTCTTTTCCAACTCTCCCTCGTTTTGTTGTACTATTAGGATAAGAATAATTTATTGAATCTCCTTCTCTTGCTTCTGTGTATCCTTTTTTAGTACCTTCTTTAACAAGAATATAAGGTTGTTTATGTCCTCCATTATCCATAGTAGTTAGTGTAGGCGATATTCCATTTGGATTATATACACTTCCTGCTTGATGCTTTGATTTCTCTGCATCAAATAATCCTGCTACTCTTTCAACATTATTAGATTCTGCAATATATTGATTTTGACTTCCACTCATTTTGTGATAACCTGCTATAAGACAAGAACTTATATTAGGATTTTGACAATCTTTTAATAGTTTGTTGTTTTTCTTTATTAACCTTCCTATTCCATTTTCCGTTAAATAAAATTTGTCATCTACTTTATCTTCTAAAATATCTTTAAGTTTTAAATTTAATGTTATTGGAGATGGAAAAGTAAAATTGTTTTTATCAATATCTTTACGAATGGAAACAATAAATACTCTTTCTCTATTTTGTGGAACTCCATAATCTTTTGCATTTAATACTTTCCAATAATTATTATATCCTAGTTCTGATATATCATTTAATATTGAATTAAATTGTTCTTTAAATCTTTGACTTGTTAAATTTTTAACATTCTCAATTATGCTATATTTAGGCATTTTTTCTTTTAATATTTTATATCCTTCATAATATAATCCGCTTCTAGTTCCCTCTTTTATTCCTTCCATTCTACCAGCTATTGAAATATCTTGACACGGAAATCCCCAACTCATAAGATCAAAATCTGGTATTTTATCAATTTCTATCTTTGTTACATCTCCTAAATTTTTATTTTCTGGTACATTATGAATAGTACAATAACTCTTAATAGCATATTTATCTATTTCTGAAAATCCTACTAATTCATAATCTATATTTAATCTCTCTAATGCTTTTTCAAAAGCTCCAATTCCTGTAAATAAACTTAATAATTTTAACATAATAAAATTCCTCCTTTGCACACGAAAAAAGCCCCAGAATTTAATCTGGAGCGAATTTTGTATTTAATTATTTACTATATAATGAATCAATCTCTTTTTTCTTTTCCAAAACAAGTTTTTCTAAATCTGTTCCCTTTGCGATTCCAATTTTTTGATTGTCTTTATCATATAGTTCGTATTCTTTATCATCTACTAAATATAATGTATAAAACTGATATTTTTCATTATAGGCAGTAAATTTTTTATCTATATGTATTTTAAAGTTTGTATAAGGTAAATTTATACAATACTCTTTATCATTTGAATTTTTGTAGTCTATTTTATTTCCACCAAATTTAATATTGTGTATATATAAACCACTACTTGATAATTTTTCTTCTTTTATAGTTTCTAAATGATTAAGTTCCCTTTGAAGTTCTAATATTTCGTTTCTTTTTTTATTTATTTTAATTCGTTCTGATCTTGAATCTTTAATTAACTGCTTTGCTTCATCAATAGAAGTTATATTCAAATCATTTTGTAATTTTATAAATATATCAACTTCTGTTGGAAATACATAATCCTCATCTATTTCTTTATAAGACATAGCATACTCATATAATTCATAAAGTCTAATATAATCATTTGCCATCTCTGTAGTTTTAAGAATCTTATTAAATTTTTCTTGATTCTTTTTCACTTCAATATTTTTATCTTTTATCTGCCCTCTTTTAATTGATATTTCTGTTTCAATATCATTGAAATCTCGGATATTATATTTATCTAAATATTCTAATTGTTGTTTTAATTTATAATATCGTTGTATTTCTTGATATTTTGTTTTTTGATATTCATTATAAACTTTTCCTTTAGTTTGCAACTGACTTTTTTCTATAGCAATTTTAGATTCATTTGCTTTTTGAAATAATATAGAATTAAATTCTGTTTTATTTGTTTTTATTGCTAGTAATTTAATGTTTGTCCTATCTCTATAAAATTTATATAAATTGTTAGTAGCATACTTTGAACTTATTGTATCTATTCTTGCATATCTTTGCATACCTAAACATCTAACTGAAATATGCTTTCCTCTCCTTATCTCATATCCTTTAATAGATAATTCATCTAATAGTTCATCAATACTATTACATTTAGAAATAACCTTTTCAATATCATCTTGTATTTGTTCTTTCCAAGTCTGTCTTTTATATTGGTAATAGTAATCTCTTTCTCTCGATTTATGATAAATTTTTTTAGGCATAATAAAACAACCATACTCTGCTGCAATTTTATCACTTGTATCGCTTAATCCATACAAACCTTCTTTTTGATTTGCAAGTCTATCTTCTAATTTCTTTCCAGACAAGTTTATTGCATTTACAGATATATGATTGTGTATATGTCCTTTATCAATATGAGTGGATATTACACATTGATAATTCGGATATAGTTCTTTGCATAATTTCAAGCCAATTTCATTTGCTTGTTCTACAGTTATTTTATCCTTTGGAGAAAAACTTTGTATAATATGATATGCTGATCTAGTTCCTGTCATTTTAAATTTGTTTTGAACATCTTTAAATTCATAATATGCAGTATTTATATTGCAATTTAAGCTACTTGTAAATCCAACTTTTGCTCCATCATTTTTTTCATCCAAAATATATTCAATTAAATTTTTCGCAGTTCCTAAATGTGCTAATCTTTTTGTAACTGGCATTGCTTATTATCCTCCACTCCTTCGACTTTTGTATGATTTATTTGTTTCCATACATCTAAATCTAATTTTTCATCAATAAGTTTAATCATTGATTTTTGATTCCTTAATATTCCATACATAGTGTTCGTTAAGTTTTTTAATTCCTCACTTGATAACTGTGTTGCATATCTACTTATATGCCTTATTTCTTTTGCGATTTTTTTTAGTTGTTCTGTATTATCAGAATATGCTTTATATAGTTCCTCTTTGCTCTTTAAATCAACATAAGTAACATTTTCATAAATGACTGCATCTCTAACATAAGGTGCAAGTCTTTTATATCCATAATATTCTGCTTTTGCTTCTACTAATATTCGTTCTTCTTTTGATAACCAAACTTTTATACTTTCCCTTCTTTGTTTTGAATTCAATTCCATTACAATCACTCCTCTCAATTTTCAATTTAGATAAAAAAAGTTATCATATATGTAACCTGCTACAATATATTTTTCAGTTAATTCCATTTTATATTGTTCTAATAATTCTAAATATTTTTGTTTAAAACAGTTTTTGCATAACCACTTAATTCCTTCTTTAGAAATTACAAATTCATTATCTTTAATATATCTATAACTTGTGTTTACTTTTATCATTTTATAAATGGCTCTTTTTATAGTTGGCTTTGATCTATTAAAATACAATTCTAATTTCTTCACATACATATCTTCATTAAATAGACTTTTAGAATTTATATTTAATACTTTTTCATATTCCTTAATTCGAGTTTCAAAAAATTCAATGTCAGCATCAATTAAAGGTTTTTCTTTTTGAAAATATACATATCTGATCCACAAATATCCTTCTATTAAAATAAAATACCTTTTACTTTTAATCTTATTGCTTTGCCATCTACAATTAGGATGCTTTCTTAACATAGTTGATACAGCCAATCTTAAATCTTTGTGTGTAATTTCATTATTGTTTTTAGTTGTAATATTATTGATTTTTAATCGCTTTAATATTTTGTTATACGATAGAAAAAAATTATCTAATTGATTTTGACTATCCATAAATATATTCCTCTTTTCTTATATTTCATTTTCATAGTCAATTACTTCATTATCCGAATGTACTATTTCGTGTTGTATGTTACTATTATCCAAATTATTTGTTAATTCTTTCATTGTGATTCCTAAATCATAAAGTTTGTTTAGCATAGTTTGTTTACTTGATTCTATATGCCTATTAGATAATACCCTATCTGTAAAATCTTCTAATGCTTCCTTAAATTCTTCATAATAGCTGCCAAAATTCCAAGATTTACTTTTTATATCAAATCCATTTACTATAATATATTTTTCTGGTGTATCATACATTTTCTCAATTAAAGCATAATTATCTACTAATGCTAAAATTTTTAAATCGCCTAATGACTTTGTTTTAAAATACATATTATTTTCTTTATTATCCATAACAATTTTCCTCCTTAACTTCAATTTTTTAACTCTTATATATTCTATTTCTATATTAAAAATATTCTTGTACTAGCGAAGCGTAGGACAAGAAATCCAGAGCAATTTATTTGCTCCGAATATTGAGGATTATTTTTAATGCCCAATATTCGCCAGCTTGGTGTTTTGACACCCTTTTCGCTGTTTAGGGCAAAAGCCCTAAAACCCATTTTGCCCGCTGGGAGATAATTTTTTTGTTTTAATTTTTGAAAAAAGTGGAGCATTTTCTACTCCACTTTCGTTCAAATTTTTAATTAAGATCATACTCAAATTCGTTTTCATTTTTAGTAACATTTTGTTTTAATTTTTCTCTTAAATTTTCATAAGTTTCATAAATTGATAACACATTTTCTGTTACAGCTTTTATACCATTCCAAGCACTTGTATCTACTTGTATTGAAGAATTATTTTCAAAAGTAATTGTTGTTAAATATTTGCCATCTGATATATCTTCTGTATAAAGATTAGAATATTTTATACCTAATTTATCCATTATTTCTTGATACATAGAAGATAAATGATATAAACCTTCATCACCATCACTTCCATATTCCATCAAGTTTTTTATCTCATTTATTCTAAAATAATCAATAACTTTTGAAAGAGCCAATTCATAATAATTTGCAGATTTTTCTTTATAATCTTCTAAAAAATCTTCAAGTGATTCAGCTCCTTCTGCTAGACAAATTATATCAGAATTAAAATAATTATTTGATTTTGAATATAATTCTAAAGTATCTTTATCATATTCTATATCATTTGTTTCAAAATATAAATGTAAAGTTTCTTCAAAGTCTTTAAGTTGCTCTAATGAAAAATAATCAAAAAATTCAAATATTTTATCTTCTGGTACTGCATATTTTTCTATCAATGGAAATTGGTCTTTTACCATATATCCATATCCTACTTTTTTCAATTCTTCAAAAGTAATATAGAAATTCCATTTACCATTTGAATCAAATAATTCTAAATCATTTAGATCATAAGCAATTTCATTTTTTATTACAGAATTATATAATTCTTGATAAAAATTATATTCATATACTTCAAAATTTCCATCTAAATAATCTTTATAATTTTTGCTATTTATCTTGCCTTTTTCTTTTAAGTCTATATACTCATCTTCAATAAAAATATGTAATATCTTATTATCAATTTCAAGCAACATTTCTTTTGACATTGTACCTACATATTTTTTACAAACACTTTTGTAAAACTTCTCATCTTCATCAAGTATTTCTATAATATCTTGCATTTCAAATTTTTCTTTTTTACTTATAAAATCAATATATTCTTTTGTATGAATCTCGCTTAATACTTCTGCTACTGTATCACTTTCAATATACCTTTTTGTAACTAAATCCCAATCATCTTTTTGTAGTTTTACATTATCATCTTGTTTCATTTCTAGTGGATTATAAACATAGTCTTGATGATATGAATCTAATCGTTCCATAATATCTGCCAATGTATAAAATTCTTCTTGTTCTATTCCATTTAGATTTCCTTTTTGAATATCATTTAGTCTAAATACATTTTCTAAATCTTTGTTAATATCAATTACTAATTGAAAGTCATATACATTTAACATTTGTCTAAAATATTTTACGATTTTTTCTTTCTTTTTTTCATCCATTTTAGTAACTCCCCTCTTAAAATTTTTCACATATCATTGTTGATTTCAATAGTGTCTTTTAATTCATTTTCTTTCATAATTTCTTGAAACCACTCTGTATAATGTTTCTTATTTTCTTCATCTAATAGATGTAGTTTTTCTCCAGTTTTCATATAACTTTCGTATTTCTTTTTTACATATTCAGAATCTTCTTTCATAAGATCTTCAATATCTTCTTCATCTGTAAAATAGTCAAACATTCTAAAGTAAACTCTATCAATAATTTCATTAAGTGTAGTGTTTTCATCAAATTTAAAAGTATTACATTGTTCATCTTTTATGTTATATTTCCCATCTGGATATTTTGTAATAGACCACTCATAAAAATCTAAAAAGCCATCTAAATCAGATGCACTTTCTTTATCTTGTAATTCTTTTCCAAAGTTTGTATATTCATAATTCATTTTGAATAAATATTCTTTATTACAAGCTCTTATAAGTTCATCTACATTTAATATTTTCATTTCACTATCGTAATTCAAATAATCTTTTCTATCTCCCCAAGTAAAGCCTTTACTCCATTGAAATTCAATACAAGTATCATTTCTATTTCCATTATTTAGTTCTACATAGTGCCAAAATTTACTTTCCGAAAATTCATTGAACTCTTTATCATAGCAACAACTTTTTTCAAAATATTCAGCATATTCTTTTAAGAATCCAACACTTTTCATAAGTTCAATAAACTTAAAAAGATCATCATCATAACTTCGCCTTAATTTTATAACTGCACTAAAAGTTAAAAATTCTTCCATTTCATTCATTGTAATTATTTCTCCTTTCCAAATAAAAAAAACTAGACATAATTTACATCCAAGTCATCAGATTTATCGTTTTGAATCTCAACTTGATTTGCAATTTGTCTAGTATTTTCATTTTCTAAATTTTTTCCTATTTGTATATCTAAATTAAGTAAGTTTTCTGCTAATTCTTGTAATGTAGTATAACGATTACTTCCACCAGTCCAATCTTTATCGTGTTGCATAGTTCTATACAAAATATTATTGGCCCACTCATTTTTCCAATACCTAACATCTGATATAGAAATATAATAAAATTGATTTGTAGTATTACTTTTTACTACTGCTGAAAACTCATAATGATTTTTATTAAATGAATGTAATTGCATACCAATATCATTACAAAAGTCCTTTATCACACTTCTATAATTTGTTTGAAAATTTCGATATTCTGGTGATGTTTCTCCACCCCAATCTTCAATTTCTTTGTCATACCATTTATTTAAAAACTTATTTATTGTCATTTTATTTTCCCCCTAACAGATTAAATTTTGCATAAAAAAAGACATTAAACTCCTTTAATATCTAGTCAAACATTTCATCAGTAATATCCTTTGAAATTTCATTTTTCTCAATTTGATTATACTTTTCTAACATATATTCTGGTGGCTTTATACCTGTTCGTTTCATTGCTTGAATCAAATCACAATCCTTTGACATATATAAATCTCGTTCTATTCCTAATCCAAAGTTTCCTTTAAACTTTTCTAAATCTGACAACATTACATATCCAAGTTCAGCCATTTCATCATCTCCAAGATGACAGTAACCAAACATTTCATAATCTCCATTTTCTAGTTTGTTGCCCTCTGTAATAAGCCAAGTTCCTACTCCTGTTGGATTAAAAAATTTTGCAATTACTTTTGCTTTTCCACCTAATCCATCTTGACTACCTAATGGATATTTTTCAAATATTTTTGCTAATTCTTTTGTCATAAGTTTCATATCTGCATCTCCTCCTTTTCTAATTCATTATTCATAAATTTTTTTAAAATTATCTCGTGGTATTTTGTTGTAAAATTTTCTGCTAAATCTTCTAATCTTTTTTCATATTCAGTAAAATCTTCTAATGACTGACTAATTGTAAAATTACTTTTATAGTTTTTGTCTTGCCTATAAACATCAATTTCATCATCTATTGAAAAGTTATCTGCTATTTCTTGAAGTTGTTTTTTTACATTATCCTTATCATATACATCTTGAAAATCATCACAAAAATAAAAAGTATGTATCATATCCACTCCACCATTGGTCCAAGTTTCAATTTCCATACCACTAATCATTCCATTTTCATATATAAGATTAACATTATAATTAAATGATTCTATTGTTTTTATAATATTATCTAGTATAATTTCCTGCTTTCTAGTAGGAATATAATCTTTTGTTCTTAATTCATCAATCTCTATTTTTTTATCTCTTTCCTCGCTAAATGTTATTCTAGTATTATTTACACATTCGCTATAATCAGTAATTAAAATTTGATTTGGTTTTAAAACATAATTTCCATTACTACATACTACTGTTATATCTTCATTTGACATATTCTTTATATAGTTACTATCGCTTGTATCAATATATTCTCCATTGTCATCTTTGAAAAACTTAAATTGGTTTTCATTTTGAACATACTCAAAATACTCATTGCCATCATCATCAATATAAGGAGTTTTTTGTTCATCTGGATAATAAGTCATAACCTCATCAAAATATTTGAAGTATCTATCATCAAAATCTCTAATCATTGCATCAAATAGTAATGGCTCTTTAAAATCCTTTAGCATATCATAGATTGCTCTCCCAAAATTATCTAAGCCCATTCCTCCATTAAATTCTGTTGATTTTTGTACTTCAAATTTGTTATCTTTATTTTTAGTTATAATAAAAACTGTTCCTCTGTGCATTTCTTTGTACCTCCTATATATCAATATCGTTTTCTAATTCATTTTCTGTCTTTTCAAATTCAATTCTTAAATTTGTATATTCTTCTATCAATTCTTCTTGTTGTTTAGAATAAGGAGATTTTTCCATCGCACCTTCTAAATTTCCATCTTTTCTTTGTTCATTTCTAACTGCTATTCCAGCTAAATAAGTACCTGCAAATGATATGTTTGAAAATCTATTATCCTTACTAAAAAATTGAAGTAGTTTCGGATCTTGTTTTGTTATTTCTTTAAATTTCAAAGCTATATCTCTCATTTTCTCTAATAAATTCTCTTGTTTTATTATATATGGTCTTTGTAAATCTTTTTCTAATTCACTAATATTTAATTGGTATTGTAAATAGTCAATTACATCTTCCATAGAATATCCTGTATCTTCACACAAATATCCAGATACCCAAATGAATACAGTATTATTACCTAATTTTCCATCTTTTACTTTTCCAAAAATACCATCAGATAAAGTTTGCAAAGAACATTCTGGCTGCCATTCTTCTTGTAGTTCAATAATTTCTTTTGCTTTATCATTTATTCCCAATGCAACACAAGCTGTATCTATGCCAATCTCTGTTTCACTAATTTTAATACCTTTTAATGTTCTTATTGTACCTTCATTTTCTAATTGACATAGCTTTCTATTTCTATACATACATAAAAAGAATTCTGTGCCTTTTATTGTTATTTCTTCAAATTTATCTTCAACTGGATGTATATCTATATCAACTTTCCAATTCTTTTCATTTAGGTCATCTTTTTCATATCTGCACCACACATCTTTTTTATAGGTAGGATCAGATATTACAATATGATTTAATTCTTTAATTTTTCCTTTATATCTCAATTTCTTCTACCTCTCTTTCTTTTGAATTCTTTTGTAATATTTCATTAACTTTTTCATCAATTTCTTCTCTTGAATAATAATTTAAGTCTATACTTGAATCTTCTATTAAGTAACCATTTTCAAGTAATTGATGATTATAACTATAACTTTCTCCATATTTTTCAAAATCAAAATAATTTGTAGCACCTAGTTTTTCCAATTCATAATATAAACCAATTTCTTCTGCCATTGTATATCCCATTTTCACATCTGGAGAACAATCTTTGCTATATTCGATCCCCTCAAAATTATACTGATAATAATTTATATCATCAGATTGTAAGCAAATATTTAATAATTCATCTATTCCATACTGGTCTGCTCCTTCGGTTTCTAAATATGCCTCAACAGCTTCTTTTTGAAATTCATTCAATGAACTGTATATTATTGCAAGATTATTTATATCTTTTATACTAGACCATTGAATTGAACTATATGGAAAAGGTCCTATATCATCAACATCTGCAATTTCATATTCTTCGTGCTCATCATCAACCTTTACTACTTCTTTTAAATATCTATCTATAATTTCTGGAGATTGTGGTAAATCTATCCAATCTCCCTCAATACTACCTTCATTATAGTAAGCTAAATTTTGAGCAAAGATACTAAATACTTTTTGCATATCAATCCCTTCTTTCTTTTTTATTTAATTCATTTCTATTTCATCAAATTCAATACCTAAATTTTCTTCAACATTATCTTTCATCTTTTCAAACATTTCTTTATCTTTTTCAATAGCAATTCCATTTCTATTTTTGTTATAACAAGCAATTATAAAACTACCACTTCCTGCATATTGATCCAATAAAGTTTCATAAGGTTTAGAAATATATTCAATTATTTCTTCAATTAACTCTACTGGCTTTTCTGCTTCCATAATTTTGTCTTTTGAATTTTTAGGTTGATAATCAAATGCAGTTGGAAGCATCCTCGCAGTTCCTTTCATATAATAAACATCAAGATTATTTTCTTGTAGTATATCTCTGACCTCATAGGATGATTTTCCCTTTACATCTAAATTATTTTCATTTGCTATTGCTAGATTTTTCTTTGCATCTAACTTTAAACTTCTAGGCTCCCCATTACTAAAAATCATAACATCTTCAACATTCTTGCTTTTTCTTCCAGTATTAGAAATAAAGTTGCCCTTTTTCCAAGCAACTTTAGCAAAATATTTGAATCCATTTTCTTGTGCCATTTTCTTAATTTCATATAAGTAGTCAAAATTTACTTCCGATTCCTCTGGTAGAAACTCAACAAGAAAAGCACCATCTTTTAATACTCTTTGTTTTTCTTTAAAGTCATTACTCTCATATCTAAATAACTCAAATGTAGCAAATTTTCTATTTCCTCCAGTTAAAGCCTTTTGTAAATCGTATGGATGATCTGTAATTATACCATCAATGGATTTATCCTTTATCATTGATAAATCCCTACCATCTCCATTTATAAGTAAACAAGTATTATCTTTTCCTTCGATTTGACTTGTTACTTTATATACACCTCTCGTTATTTTAGTAAATATTCCTTTTTCTACTCCCTCATAAATACGGGCTCGGATTGATTCGTTATTCACTTGCATATTCTTAATATTCTTAACAAGATTCGTTGCATCTTGTATAGAAAATTTTTCTTCATCTAAAAAATATTCAAATAAATTCATCTGTATTGTATTATCCATAGGTCTATCCCTCCATTTCTATTTCATCTACAGATAAAGATTCATATATTGTTGGTGGAGCATCAATAGACATTACTGGAGGATTTTTAGAAATAACTTGAATAATATAATCCATTTCTTCATCTTTTAATGCTAGATTTGAAAAGACTTCCCATTTATGACTTGCATCTCTATCATTGTACTTTTTTTCTAATGTTACATATTCTTTTTTTCCATTCAATGATAGTTCTACATTATAAACTGTAGTATCATTATAATTTCCAACATATTCAGCAGAAACAACTTCTAATGAGTTATATTTTCCTATTTCTTTTTGCAATTCATTTATTTTTTGTTTTAGCCTTTCGTTTTCTTCTAATAACATTCCTTTTTGTAAATTATTTATAGATTTTATATTTTTTTCT
>CANTHA010000003.1 GCA_947653375.1 uncultured Clostridium sp.
TACATAGAGGACGATTTTTATTATACTATACCACTTTCTCTTTGTCAACACTTTTCGACGATTTTTTAAATTTATTTTTGGCAAAATAAAAAACTAGTAATTTACAGTTATATTTTATGATGTATAATTCATTTTTATTACTAATTTATAAGTATTTTTTCGTCAGTGATTTATTAGGTACTTTTTTATAATACCATTTCCAATATAAAATGTCAATAATTTTTATTAAGTTTTTTCATGGAATTTTCTACCATACTATCATAATTCATTAATGGATTTTTATAATATATTTAAAATCATCTAAATAGATAATTTTTATATTTCCACAATAATCAAATCATCTCCTATGCACTTTATGTTTTTCCATGGAATTACCACTTCGTTATTTGTAGAAAATATATTAAGCATTTTATTATTCCCTGGAACTATTATATGTGTAATTGTTCCTGTTTCTAAATCTGCACATACATCTTGAACATAACCTAATCTTTTACCATTAGTTATATTAACAACTTCTTTATGTTTAAAGTCTAGACCCTTATCTTGCATAATTCCACTCCATTCTTATATTATTATATTCGATTAACTAAAAAAATAAACCAATTTATGGTTTATTTTTTATTTATCATATATAATTACATTTTATTTTAATCTTCAATTCCTAATTCTTTAACAACGTCTTGCATTTTTGTTTGAAAATTATTTGAAATATCTTTCATTATATTTGTAATTTCTTCATTATTCATATCATTTAACTTAATTATATTATTGTTATCTAATTCTTCAATATTTACATTATTCTTAAATTCTAATGAATTTTCTAATTTTGCTCCAACTGACATATCATCATTTTCAATGGTTATATCCATATTCAATTCATTTTTATCAGATTTATTTTTTCCTTTTGACTCTATATTAAACTTAACCTTTGCTTTTTCTTCAGATTCTTCAGTAATTCTTATTTTTCCATTTAATACTGTTTTATCTGTTTGCTCATCTAATGTATATTCTATTTTTATTTTATTTTGAACTTTAGTTTTTTGTCTTTTATATGTTCGTGAACTATATGATGAAACTCTTTCTGTTGGTATTATCATTTCTATATAATTTTTTCCGTCTACTATATAATTGTCTATAATTATCTTATCTTCTTTACTTGAAAATTCTGTTCTACATGTTTTTCCTTTATTTTGATATACAGAAATTGAAATTGAAGAACTTTCACTTGCATTATCTAATTCATTTCTTAATTTTTCTATTGTATCTTCAATATCTTCAATTAATTCTTCTTTTGTTATAGTTAAATCTTTATTACTTCTGTAAGAATTTGTATTTATTTCTGTAAATGAATTATCAACACATTTATTATATTTATCAACTATTATATCTAGCGTTGTTTCATCTGATTTTAATGTATTCATAAAATTTATTGCTATATTAAGCATTTCTTTTTCATTTAATGTTAATGTATATTTTGTAGCTCTTTTATTTTCTCCATTTATAGTTATTTCAGTATTATTCTCTATTTTAATATTGCTGTTGTTAATATTTTTATCAATAAATTTCGAATATGTTTCCTTAATTGATTTTTGATCTTTTTCACTAATATATAATAAGTCATATATATCTATTTGTTCTATCTTATCTGGCATAGCTTCTATTATATCGCTATCTAATCCTATTTTTTTCATAAATTCTTTTAAGTTATTATTTTCAATAGCTATATATTTATCACCATATATATAATCAGATTTTACTGCATATATATCATTATTTTGAACTAATTCTACTGTTCCTAAATCTTTTCCATCATATCCTATATTTAATTTATTATATGATTTATTTTCATTAGGATTCACAGTCTGCTCTAATCTATAATCCATTTTATTGATAAATTCATATTCATCACTTGAACTATTTCTTAAATAGTTTATACCTTTTGATTCTACATTTAGTTTTAAATTCATATTAGAATTATATGATTTACTTTTAGTTTTCTCAATTGAATCTAAAATATCATTATAGTCTAAACTAGTTTGCATTGGTATTTGTTTACCTAAATATTTAAAAAATAATTGCTTTGGTGTTTTAAACATGTCTGTCATAAAATATAATATTGCAAATACTGCAATTACTGAAAGAATTGCTATAGTAATACTAATTATAACAATTTTTTTATTTGATTTCATATTATTCCTCCTTTAATATATAAATAATACTACTTTTTTATTTTTTTTGCAACAATTATTTTTTCAAGTTTCGACTTTTTTAATTCAAAAGTTAACCATTTTACTTATAAAATCTTTTAATATGTTGAATAGCACTTTTTTCTAATCTAGATACTTGAGCTTGTGATATTCCTATCTCTTCTGCTACCTCCATTTGAGTTCTTCCATCAAAAAACCTTTTAGTAATTATCATCTTTTCTTTTTCATTTAATTTTTCTAATGCTCCAGATATAGTCATATTTTCTGCCCACAATTCGTCCGTATTTTTAGTATCTTTTACTTGTTCAATAACATATATACTGTCTGCTCCATCATTATAAACTGGCTCTTGTAAAGAGATTGGATCTTGTATTGCACTAAAACTAAAAGCTATCTCTTCCTTTTCTACTCCCAATTCTTTTGCAATTTTTTCAATATTGGGCTCTTCTCCATGTTCTTTTGTATACCTTTCTTTAAATTGTATTGCTTTATATGCTAAATCTCTAACAGACCTACTAACACGAATACTATTATTATCTCTTAAATATCTTTTTACTTCCCCTATTATCATCGGTACTGCATACGTACTAAATTGTACATTTTGGCTTAAATCAAAATTATCAATTGCCTTTATTAACCCTACACAACCTACCTGAAATAAATCATCTGCACTTTCCCCTCTACCATAAAATCTTTGGATAACACTTAATACTAATCTTAAATTCCCATTAATAAATGTATTTCTTGCTTCTTCATCTCCTGCTTTTATTTTTATAAATAGTTCTTCTTTTTCTTCTCTACTTAATAAAGGTAATTTAGATGTGTTTACTCCACATATTTCTACTTTATTATTTATCAAAAGAAAAACCTCCTTTAAAATTACTTGAAATAAGTATTTCCAAAAGAGATCTTTTTATTCAATTTCATATAAACTAACTGCTCTCATTCCGAGAGCAGTTTAGCAATTTTACAGATTGTTCAAAAAGTTTTCATGTCGTTTAATTCTCATTTCATCATAGTGTCTACGTGTTGACGATGCAGCTGATGCATAATGATTTCTTTGAGTTGATAATGCTTTCTCTTCCATTTCATCTACAGTATCTATTGAAACCCAATTGAGAACAATTGCAGTTTCTAATATCCTATAGAAGCAGTTCGCAGTAATATCATATTTTACCATAAAGTATGACCGTGCATAGTCTACGGGAAGTGTTGCATATTCGTTTGCTATTTTTTCAGAGAATTCTTTTAATTCTTCATATGTCATTGTTTCTTCCAACTTAATGAAACTCCTTCTTTTTCTTTTCTTCATAACTTTACCTCCATTTAGAGTATTAGTTTACGAGCTACAATTCATATTTAATATTATACCTTATTTATACACTCTTTTCTAGTTGATTATGGCAATTATTTACTTAAATATTTAAATGCAATTTTATATTATTAAAAATTAGTAATTTGCATTTAATTGCTTAAAATAACAGTAACTATTCAGAGATAAAAGTTATTTAAAGAAATATATAAATTCGACAAAAATGAGACGAAAAAGACCTGTCCCAAACGTCTCATCCTATTTTACTAGTAATGTCTTTTTTCATTTTCCCTATTATCTTTTTTTCTAGCCTAGAAATATAGCTTTGAGATATTCCCAATTCATCTGCCACTTCTTTTTGTGTTTTTTCTTTGCCTGTTTTAAACCCAAACCTCATTTCCATTATATCTTTTTCTCTTTCATTTAGTTTTGTTATTGATGCTCGTAATAGTGTTTTATCTACTTCATCTTCTAAATTTCTTGAAGTTATGTCTGGTTCTGTTCCTAAAATATCGGATAATAATAATTCATTTCCGTCTCCATCTTTATTTAAAGGTTCATCTATGGAAACTTCTCCTTTAATTTTATTATTCTTCCTTAAAAACATTAATATCTCATTTTCTATGCATCTTGATGCATATGTAGCTAGTTTTATTTTTTTATCAGAATTGAAAGTATTAACTCCTTTCATTAATCCTATTGTTCCTATTGAAATTAAATCTTCAATTCCAATACCTGTGTTTTCAAATTTCTTTGCTATGTATACAACTAATCTCAAATTTCGTTCCACTAATTTTTGTCTTATTAACAAATTATCTTCTTTTGATAACTGCTCAATAAGTTCTGCCTCCTCTTCTGGTGGTAATGGTGGTGGTAATGTTTGACTTCCTGCTATATAAAAAATAGGAAGATATTCTATTTCATTATTTTCATTTAAATACTTAGCACAAATTGTGTTTATGCTATTTTTTAATAAATCTACAATTTTCATCTTCTCACTCCTTTCAATTATTTAATTAGATTTTGCTAATTATTTTAGATAGAAGAATTTATTTACTTTGTCTAATTACATTTGTATATGTTTATTTATTTAGTTCCATAATTCCATTCCTATTAAAGCTCTATATTCTCCTCTCTTTGTAAGAGATTTATTATAAATACCTATAATTACTTTTTCTATTTTTTTAATATTTCCATCAACAATTACATTAACTGCCTCTGGTTTTATACCTAATAGCATTCCATTTTCTTTACCTAATGATGAAAATGGTATACATTTAAGTTTTGTCATATATTCATTTTTTATTTCATCTGATACAGTATCAAAATCACCTCCTAGTATTTTTTCTAAATTATCTAATATTTCCTTTGGTATACATTCATATAAAAGTGTATGTTCTACCACTATTACAGGGGTATTTGTTATTGGTTCTTTTAATAAATTTCCTGTATCGAACATAGCTTTTACTTCTATTTTTTTATTGTTTAATATAATTTCTAAATCACAAAATATATCTTTTTGAGTAATTCTTAATCTCACAATTTTAAAAGCTGTAATAATTATAATAAATGCAATAATTGAACCTAAAAATATTGTTTTTAGAGGATATGTTCCTAGAAACAGTCCATTTTTCATTAATATATCTTGTGGTTTTATAATATAAATAAATGCAAATGCTGCACCTCCAAATACAAATGAAGATAAGTAAAAAATCAATACATCTTTACACAATTGTTTAACATTTTGTGGATTATATGCAATATAAACAATAAGAACTGATAAAATTATTTTTAAAACAATGCTAGAATATATACCTAAATTTGATATATAAGCTACTATAGAATATATTGCTCCTAATAAACTTGATAATATTAACCTTTTATGAATTATTTTTTTCTTTAAAATTATTCCAGTTGCAAATAAAATAATATAATTCATTATTAAATTTTCAATTAAAACAACATCTATATAAATAGTCATTTAACCACCTGTGAATATTATTTTACTACTTATATTTTAAAAATACTGTCTTTTTTTATTGCAGAAAAAAAGAAATAATCGATAAATTTCGATTATTTCTTTCTATTTTTTTATATTTTAATCATTAAATTACATATTTTTATTTTTAGGTTTTCTTAAAAAAGAAGGAATATCTAAATCATTTTGTGATGAACCTGATTCTGAACTAGATGGTATTGAATTTATTTTCTTTTCCCATGTTTTTGATACTATATCTCCTACACCAATACTTGTAATTGGTTCATTTTTTTCAAAACCTGTTGCAATTACTGTTATTTGAATTTCATCTGTCATATTTGTATCTGTTACTGTACCAAATATAATATTTGCTTCTGGATCTACACTTCTTTGAACTAATTCAGCAGCTGTATTAACTTCATGTAATCCTAAATCTTCTCCACCTGTAATATTTATAATTACTCCTTTAGCTCCTTCTATTGAAGTTTCTAATAGTGGACTTTGAATTGCTTCTTTTGCAGCATCTTCTGCTCTATTTTCTCCAGATGCACTACCAACACCCATGTGAGCCATTCCTTGATTTAACATTATTGTTTTAACATCTGCAAAGTCTAGATTTACAAGACCTGGTATAGCAATTAAGTCTGATATACCTTGTACACCTTGTCTTAATATATCATCTGCCATTTTAAAAGCTTCTATAATTGATGTTTTTCTATCTATTATTTGTAATAATTTATCATTTGGTATTACAACTAGAGTATCAACTTTTCCTTTTAAACTTTCTATTCCTCTTTCTGCTTGTGATAATCTTTTTTTACCTTCAAAAGTAAATGGCTTTGTAACAACACCTATTGTTAATATTCCCATTTCTTTTGCAGCTTGAGCAACTATTGGTGCAGCACCTGTACCTGTTCCTCCACCCATTCCAGCTGTAACAAATACCATATCTGCTCCTCTTAATACTTCTGCTACTTCTGCTTTACTTTCTTCAGCTGATTGAGCTCCAATGTCAGGATTTGCTCCTGCTCCTAATCCTCTTGTTATTTTTTCTCCTATTTGAATTTTTGTACTTGCTTTTGATGTTTGAAGAGCTTGTCTATCTGTATTAACAGCAATAAAGTCTACTCCCTTTATTCCTGCATCAATCATTCTATTTACAGCATTGTTTCCTGCTCCTCCTACACCTATAACTTTGATAGTAGCTGTTCCATCTATCATCGCCATATTGCTATCATCATTATATTCCATCATTTAGTTTTTCCTCCCTTATTTAATATATATTTAAAATTTAATAACATTAATTATGAATAAAAGAATTCTTTAATTCTTTCAAAAATTGTTTTTAATATGTGTTCGTCATTTTGTGTATCAATATCACTAGATACTGTTTTTGCAAATGGTCTTGCTGCTATATATCTAACTAGTGCATATGGTGTTCTATATGCTGGTCTTACTGTATTTATGGCTCTACCAGTTGATATTTTAACTGGTATATTTAAATTTATTTTTCCTGCAACATCACTTTTGTTTATATTAATAATTCCTTGACCAGTTAATACTACATTATTTATTTTTTGTTTTATTCCTTTATTAATTATATCTTTATTGATAATTGCAAATATTTCTTCAATTCTTGCTTCTATAATTTCTATTAGTTCTGAACTTTTTATAATTCTATTTTTATTTTGATCTTTAGAAGTATTTAGAATAATATCATTATCATTATCAATAAATGACTTTAATGCTAGTCCATATTGTCTTTTTAATTTATCTGCTTCTTCTTGAGATATATTTAAAACTAAAGCTATATCATTTGTTATATTGTCTCCCCCTAAAGGAATAGAATTTGTATATATAAAACTTGTACCTTCAAAAACACCTATGTCTGTATTTCCTGCTCCTATATCTAGCATCATTACATTATCATGTAATTCATTTTTATCTAAAACAAGATTTCTTTCTGCTAATGTAGTAGGAACAATTCCATCTATTTCTAATCCAGCTTTTCTAAAAATACTACTTAATTGTTTTACATATTGTTTTTCAGCTAATATAACTTGTGCACTAATAGTAAAATTAGAACTTAAATTTCCTACTGGATCTGTTACAATTGTACCATTATCTAATGTTATTTTATCTGGTACAATATCTATCAATGTCTTTTCATCTGGTATTTCTATGTCTTTAACCTGAATAATAGCATTTTGCACATCTTTTATGGATATTCCTGAATATTTGTCTTTCACATCTTTTGTTATGCTATTTTGTACAATTGTTATATATTTTCCAGGAATTGTTACATAGGCTGAATTTATTTTTAAATTTGTATCATCTTCGGCATCTTTTATTGTTTTTGCTATACTTAATGATATTTCATCTTCGTTTATTATTTTACCCTTCTTTAGTCCGCTACATTTATATGAGGTATTACATATTACTTCTATTTGTCCAAAGTTATTTACTTCACCTAATACTGTACTAACTTTACTTGTTCCTATGTCAATACCTACTATGATATCACCTATCGCCAAGTTAATTCCTCCATTTTTTAGTATATTTTTTCTAAATGTATATATATTACATTTTAAGACAAATGTCAATAGAATTTGTTATATTTTTGTAATATTTTTGTAATATTTTTGTAATATTATATTTTTACTTTAAGACAGAGAGCAAAAGAGGCATGATTAAAATTTCTTGACCTTTTAGATTGCCTTCCATCCTCGTCTTTGTTCGTCCGCAAAAATTGCATAGCAATTTTCTGGGAATGCTTTATATTATAGTAAGTTCGGAGAACTTTGGTACCATATAAGTATAGATAATAATTTATTTATTTCTATACTTTTTTCCTATAATATAAAATAAAAAGCCGTTGTTATAAACATTTATAAATTCTAAATTGTAATTTAAAAATTAAAAATTGTTTTCTCAACGTCTTTTTTCTCTTCTGTATTAATCAAATAATATTTTATTATATCTATTAGAAGAATACCTTTAGAGTAAAACTTTAATATATTAATATATTTTTTGATAAAACATAGCTTTTGTGTATCTTAATGCTATTAAGTTATAGTTTAATATATCAAAGTTTTAAAAATATAATATTACTCTTCTGTTTCTATTTTAATATTTTTACTAGTTTTTCTTTCTGATAAAATCTTTGACCACTTATCTACATAGTATCTTCTTATAATTGCTAAATTAACAAACATTCTTCCTACAAATACTACTATTGCTGCCAAATATATATCTAAGTTTAATTTTTGACCTAATATAGTTAATAAAATTGCTAATATTGCATTTCCAAAAAAACCTGTTGCAAATATTTTCAAATTAAAATTCTTATTAATTACAGAAGTTATACCTCCAAAGACCGAATCTAATGCAGCAATTATTGCAATTGCTAAATAGCTTGAATATGTATAAGAAATCATTGGCACATTTATACCTACTAAAGCTCCAATTATACATCCAATTAATATTGCTATAAAAATCATATTTATCCTCCTACTCCATATACTTTATATTTATATTATTTTCATATTTTAATATCTTAACTTTATTAGATTTATTAATAGAAACATCTTGACCTATCTTTTTCATTTCGTCAACATGACCACCATTTCCTACTAATGCACTTTCTAAATAAGATTGATTACCTATTGCTTTAATTATGTATGGTGCTAAAATCCTTTGACTATTTATTTTTATAAATGACCCATTAATATCTACAATATCTGTCATATTCATAATTCTTTGGTCATTGATTGATATTGCTTCTGCTCCTGACATTTTAAGAGCATTTACAATAACTAATAAATCATCTGCATTTATTCTTGCAATTTCTTCATTATCAGTTTCTCTTAATGTAACTTCTATTCCCTCACCTTGTACATCTGTTTTTCCCAATAGCAAATTAACTTGAGACAATTCATCATCAAATAAATCTTCTGTTTTTTCATTTGATTGTTTATTTTGTTTATATTCTTCAATTTTTTTAGCTACCTCTTCATATTTTTGATTTGTATCTTCATATTTTGATTTCCAGTTAGCAAGTTCTGTTCTCAATTCTGCCTCTCTCATATTTTCAATAGAAGTAATATCTGTTTCATTTACTATTTTAAATTGCATAGACATTACTAATGCCAGTGCAAAACATACAATAGTAACTGTTATAATCATTGTGACTTTCCCTTTTTTCATATTTTTTGGCATAAGTTTGTCCCCTTTCTAATAATTATTTAACATTTTGTGCATATTGATACGATATTATCCCTGTATATTTTGGTATAGTTATGTTATTTGATTTCTTTAGTTCTACACCTACACTAGCATCTTTTAATATTTCTAAATATCCACCTTGTCTTGATAAAGCCGATAATTGTTCAGGTAGTCCAATTGCCTTTATCTCAAATGGAGCCCCAATCTTTTCTCCATTTATATCAATTATATTTCCTCCACATGAAATACTACTTGTAGTTACTAATCTTTGATTATTAATTGATATAGCTTCTGCACCAGCATTTTTTAATTCATTAATTACACTTAAAACATCTGCATCATGAACTAATAAAGTATTAGGATTTAATACACTATTTGCATCTTTTTTACTATCACTTAATGTAACAATAATTCCTGGCCCTGTGACATCAGTCATACCAATCATTTTATTTCCCATTTTTATTTCTTCTTCTTTATTTTTAAGTTGCTCATTATTTTGAATTGAATTTTTTCTTTCATTTTCAAGTTCTTGTTCTGCTTTTTCCAAATTTTTATATTCATTATCATATTTTTCTTTATATTTTAAAACTTCTGCTCTTAAATTATTTTCCTCATAGTTTTGGCTAACTACTGAATTTGAATCCTTAACTGTTCTTATTTGTACACATATTCCTAACGTTAATGCAAAACACATTACTCCCAACACAATACTTATTGTAGTTTTTTGTAGCATAGTTTTTCACCTCTCTAAATCAATTTATAAAGATACCTTTTCTCTAAAATAAGGTTGAAACTTATTATTTAAATCGCCATTTACATAGATATCTCCTTCTTTTTCTTTTTCTTTATTTATTATAGCAACTGCATATAATAATTTATTACTTAAATTTTTATTGTCTCCAATATATATTTTTTTACCTTCCTCTTTTATATATATACTATATTGATTTTTATCACTTATGTCAATACTAGTAATTTTATTATCTAAATCATTTTCTTTTGCAGAATTAATTATTTTTATAACATCTTCCATACTATCTAAATCTTGTTCATTAAGACGTTGCCCAGGCACTATTTCCTCTTCATTTGTATGTATTCCTTCTAAAATAGGAAATTGTTTACTATCTTCAGATATTTCTAATATATATCCTTGACTATTTATATGTGCATATTTTCCCATAAAATTTAAACTGTATTTTGCTTCTCTTTCTGTTATTTCCATTTTAATTTTATTAGGAATATTTCTATGTATCTTAACATCTTCTATATACGGATTTTCTTTTAGTTTATTTTTTACATCTGATTTATTAAATCTAAAAATATTGCTGTCTATTTGTAAATTTGATAAACTAATTATCGTATCACTTGTAACTACGTTATTATTTAATACTTCAATTGATTTTATATTGAACATTGGTGATGTCATAGCAAAAGCTGAAATACCAACTATAACTCCTAAAAAAATAATTATCTTAAAAAATATTTTTATTCTTTTATTTCTTTTTATTTTTTTATGTTTTTTCTTATTTTCTTCTATTAAAAATTTCTTATCTTTTTTTATCTTATTTTTATTTGTCATTTTTATAGCTTTTTCTGTCTCTAAATCAAAATCGTCTTCTTTTCTTTTTTTCTTATTATCTCTAATTCTTCTTTCTCTCTCTTTTGCTTTCTTTTTTTCTATATCATGTTGTTCTTCTTCTATCAAAACTTGTCCACTATTTGGATAATAAATATCATTCATAGTTCTTCTTTTCTTTTTATTCAATTAATTTCCTCCTTTTTTGTTATTAGCCATCCTATCCTATATTTTTTAGTAAGAAAGCTTAATATATTATTTCAGTATAGTATGTTTTACTATGAGAGTGCGACACACAACATATGTAAAAATCATATATTAAGCTTTAATTTAACATCATTGTTCTTTATAGAATTTCACTTTTCTACACACTTTTTATACATCTATTTATCAACTAATTCTATATTTACACCTATATTTCTTAATTTTTCATCAAATTTTTCATAACCACGTAATATATATTCTATATTTTCTATCTTTGTTGTTCCTTTTGCTTGAATAGAAGCTATAACAACTGCAGCTCCTCCTCGTAAATCTGTTGCATTTACAGTTGTACCATATAGTTTTCTTACTCCTTTTATTACTGCTGTTTTACCTTCTACTGTTATTTTTGCCCCCATTCTAACTAATTCTTGTATATATTTATAGCGATTTTCAAATATATTTTCTACTATCACTGATGTTCCTTTTGCTAATGTTAATGTTGTTGCAAATATTGATTGCATATCAGTTGGAAATCCTGGATATGGCATTGTCTTTATATCTACTGATTTTAATCTTTTTGGTGCTTTTATTTCTATTGTATTTTTCTGTACTTTGAATTCACAACCTGCTTCTTCTAATTTATCAATTACTGGTATTATATGATTACTATTAGTATTATTTAATACTAAATTACCTCCTGTAATAGCTGCAACACATAAAAATGTACCTGTTTCAATTCTATCTGGCATTATATTATAACTTACATCTTTTAGTTTTTTTACTCCTTCAATTTTAATCTGATTTGACCCAGCTCCTTTTATTTTAGCTCCCATTTTATTTAGCATATTTTGTAAATCTATAATTTCAGGCTCTCTTGCTGCATTTGTTATTATTGTTTTTCCTTCTGCTAAACAACTTGCAAGTATCGCATTTTCAGTAGCTCCTACACTTGGAAATTCTAAGTCAATTTTTTCACCATTTATTTTATCACAAGTGCATGTAATATTTCCATAGTTTTTACTAATATTTATTCCTAATTTTTGAAATGCCTTTAAATGTAAATCTATTGGTCTTGTTCCAATATCACATCCTCCTGGATAAGAAAACGTTGCTTTTTTATATTTTCCTATTAAACTTCCAGCAAATATAACAGAAGAACGCATTTGTCTCATCAAATCTTCAGGTATTTCATATTTATTTATATTACTCGTATTTATAATTATTTTATTGGACTTTTTTGTTACACTTCCTCCTAATTTTTTCAATATTTCAAACATCATTTTTGTATCATGTATATTTGGAACATTATACAACGTTGTTTTTCCACCATTTAATATACTTGCTGCAATTATTGGTAATGCTGCATTTTTAGATCCAGAAATTGTTACTGTTCCAGAGATTCTTTTACCTCCTTTTACTATGTATTTAGACATTTTTCTTACCACCTTTCAACTTTATTTTGATATATATTATGTATTCCTTTCTTGAAAAGTGAATATATCAAACACATATATCTATTTAAGAACAAATCGGAAAGCCTTAAAATTTGCACAATTTTAACTTTCTGCTTTGGCTTTCTGTTAGTTTGTTCGTGTGCGAAATTGCTGAGATTGTTAAAGTTTTACTTGTTACAGTCTCAGTATACAAATAATTGTTTTACAATTATTTGTATTTCCATAGCAATTTCTATACAACTGAGTTTTATATAATAGGAAAGTATGACTTTCCTATTATATAAAACAAAAGCAAGAAAAATAGGAGATGATACTTATTCAAGTATCATCTCCTATTTTTCTTGTGCTGAATATACACAATAGACAGTGTTAATCATAAATTACAATTAATGGCACACTGTTAGTCACTACAGAGTCATATTGGTAATTGTTGTTATCAACATTAGAAGCTGCACAGATTTTTTTAGCTTTAAGTGAACCACCTACTGTTCTTATATGTCCATTTTTCCATATAATTATTCTATCATAGTTTGTAGTATCACAATCATTACAAACAGCTTTCCATGTTTCTCCATTTGTAATTCTCTGAGCCCACTATAGTGCTTGTTCAACCCAATTGGCAATATGACCACCTTTTGCTTCAGCAAATTTCTCACACTCTTCAATGCTTTTTGATGACCATGTTTTTTCCGGTATATAAGTCTTGAAGCGTTTAGAATATTTGCTGTGGTTTTTCTTTAATTCCCTTAAGGCTTCATTGATAATTATCCTTGTCCATTCCTGATCTGGATCTTTTCTCTCTTCTTCAAATAACTTCTCATTAATAGCTGCCGGATAAACCTCAAAGTATTTGCCTTCTGTAGGAACTAGTGCCAATTTAATTATTTTATTTTTCCGTCCTTTTTCTTGCAAATCCATCTTCATGTTATTTCCTCCTGTCTTTCTAATTTTTTGTGTAGTACTGTATAATATATATTTTAACATAATTATCTTATATTTTCAATTAAAATTGGTCTAGTAACCTTATATTTTTATGCAATTGTTATACAATTAAAAAGTTTCATATGTTTTCTTTAACAATTTATTCCAAAAATATTGAATTTTTAAGTATAACGATATATAATTTCTACATACTAAATATAGGGAGGAAATAAATGAAGAACATAACAATAAAAAATTTATATACACAAATAGACCAATATAAAAATAAAACAATAACAATAGAAGGATGGGTACGAACAGTTAGAAATTCAAAAACATTTGGGTTTATTGAATTAAATGATGGTACTTTTTTTAAAAATGTACAAATAGTATTTACAAATGAGCTACAAAACTTTGAAAACATCTGTAAATTAACAATAAGCTCATCAATACAAGTGAAAGGAAAACTTGTAATTACAGAAAATGCAAAACAGCCATTTGAAATTCAGGCAAATAATATAGAAATTCAAAATCTTTCTGACAACACTTACCCACTTCAAAAGAAAAGGCATTCTTTTGAATATTTGAGAACAATAAGTCATCTACGTCCTAGAACAAATACCTTTAACGCTGTATTTCGTGTAAGAAGTACTTTAGCATATGCTATACACAAATTTTTTCAAGACAAAGGATTTGTATATGTAAATACACCTTTAATTACAGGTAGTGATGCAGAAGGTGCAGGAGAAATGTTTAATGTTAATTCTTTTGATTTAACTAATATCCCTAAAACAGAAGATGGAAAAGTTAACTTTTCTGAAGACTTTTTTGGTAAATCTGCACATTTAACAGTTAGTGGTCAATTAAATGCCGAATCTTTTGCTGAAGCTTTTTGCAATGTATATACATTTGGGCCTACATTCCGTGCTGAGAACTCTAATACAGTAAAACATGCAGCTGAATTTTGGATGGTAGAACCTGAAATATGTTTTGCAGACTTACAAGATGATATGGACTTAGCCGAAGAAATGATAAAATACATATTTCAATATGTATTAGACAACTGTCCTGAAGAAATGGAATTTTTCAATAAATTTGTAGATACTGGTTTATTAGAACGTTTAAATCATGTTATTAATTCAGATTTTGCACGTGTTAAATATACAGATGCTATTACAGAATTAGAAAAACATAATGATAATTTTGAATATAAGGTTTCTTGGGGAGTTGATTTACAGACTGAACATGAAAGATATTTATGTGAAAATATATACAAAAAGCCAGTATTTGTAACAGATTATCCAAAAGATATAAAGGCATTTTATATGAAACAAAATCCAGATGGAAAAACAGTAGCAGCAACAGATTTATTAGTTCCTGGTATTGGAGAAATTATTGGTGGTAGTCAAAGAGAAGAAGATTATAAAAAATTATTAAATAGAATGAAAGAACTTAATATGCCTCTTGAAGAATATACTTGGTATTTAGACCTACGCAAATTCGGTAGTTGCAAACATGCAGGATTTGGTTTAGGATTTGAAAGAGCTATTATGTATCTAACAGGCATGCAAAATATACGTGATGTTATTCCTTTTCCTAGAACTCCAAAAAATTGCGATTTTTAAGGGTTGCCACTGGTTCCAGGTTTGATTGGCAATAATACTAAAGTAATTAAAAAAAGTTATAATATAAATATTTATATTATAACTTTTATTTTTATAGTTAATAAAATTATTGCCAATCAAACCCGGAACCAGTGGCAACCCAAACCCCGGAACCAGTGGCAACCCAAACCCGATGAAAAGTCTCATAAACTTGGTTCATCATCATCTTCTCCAAATTGATGTTTATCATCAACTTTAGCTTCTTCTGATTTTTGGTTTTCTAATTTTCTATTTTCAAAATTAACTACACTCTCTTTAATTCTATTAATCATTTTATCAATTTTTTCCTCTGATACGCCTTCAAATACATCTACTAAACCATTATTAATAATACTCCTATAAGTTCTTCCATCTTTATCATTTTGTAATACACTTTTAAATGTTTCAATTAACTTTCTTCTTTCATCTTCATTATATGATTTAAGCATAATAAGCATATTTTCTATTTCTTCTTCTTCATTATATTCATTATCCACATATTTACTAATTTCTTTTAAAACTACTCTTTTTATTTGCTGATCCTTACCAAGTTTTCCTTCTCCTGAAAATTCCATATATTCTTGTTCAACTAAACTTGGTATATCAAATCTCAACATATCTTTTGCAGAAAAAATATCCTTCCATCTAGTTAAAAAAGTACAGCCATATTGTCTATAGTTATATGCTATTTTTCTTGAAATTACTTTGTTAATTTCATGTTGCATATTTGGAGTTATAGTTTCTGCTTGTTTAATTATTTCTTGTATGCTATCTGATATTTGTATATCTGACTTGTTCATTTCTGATTGTTTATATAACATTTGTAGTCTTTTTAAAAATTTCTGTTCTTTAATTTTATTTCTTTTATTTTCTTCTTTATATATCTTATCTAACTCTTGCCTTCTTCTTTCATCACTATCAATTGCCTCTTGTGCAATTTTCTTTCTTTCAGTTAAAGGTATATCATCATTTTGTACAATTTCTGCGACCTTATCATCTGGTAACATTCCCACTGGTTCTACTAAATGTTTAGTATTAATTTCATCACTATCTTCCAATATTTTTTCTACTACAGCAACTGGTATTTGTTCAGCAACAATATCATTTTCCTTTTCAGATAACTTTCTTACTAATAAACCAATAATTTCTCCCTTTTCTTCTGGAGTTTTCTTTCTAGTAATCTCATTAATTGAGTCATATAACATCTTTACAGCATCTTCTGTCTCTTTTTTTGTTGTATCTTCATTATTTGCTTTTTCTATTTTTTCTTCTACTTTCTTAATTTCTTTCTCTACAAAAGATTCATGGTTTTGCTTTCCAAAAACCGATTTTATCTTTTCATTAACTTCCTTTAAATCCATATAGAAAACCACCTCTGTTATTAAAATTTTGCTATTATTAATATTATTGTTTTGTTGGAATTCTAATTACAACTTCTGTACCTTGTCCAACAACACTTTTAATATCAATACTTCCTCCGTTTTTATCTAATATTTCTTTTGCAATAGAAAGACCTAAACCAGTTCCGCCCATCTCTCTTGTACGAGCTTTATCTACTCTATAAAATCTTTCAAAAATTCTTGTCAAATCTTCATCTGGAATACCAATACCATTATCAAATATTTTTATATATGCATCATTATAAACAAAACCTACATAAATCTTTATTTCTCCACCTTCTGGTGTATATTTTATACTATTAGTTAATATATTTAGTACAACTCTTTCAATATCATATCTTTCAGCATAAACTGGTGGAACATCTGCTGTAACAAAACAATTAACTTTATGATTCTTTTTCTTAATTTCAATTGCAAGTTTATCTTGGCATTTTTTAACTAAATCTCCTAAATCAAATGTCTCTTTTTGTGCATCTTTATTATTATCATATCTTGATAATGTTAGTAAATCTGTTACTAATCTTGCCATTCTTCTAGCTTCTGAAGCAATAACTCCTAAAAACTTATCTTGTGTTTCTTTATCATATTCGCCTTCTAATAAAGTATCAGCATAGCCCATAATTGAAGTAATTGGTGTTTTCAATTCATGAGATACATCAGCAACAAACTCTTTTTGCATATTATCTAGCTTTACATGTTCAGTAATATCTTGTATAACTGCAATCATACCATCTGGTCTATCTGATTCATCTTTAAATGGAGCAAAAAACACATTTACATATCTATCTTCTACTTGAATTCTTTGTTCTGTAGATGTCCAGGTTTCTAAATAAATTATTTTTTCCATATTAACATCTACTTTAAACTTTTGGAAAATATCTTCAAAACTATTGTCTTCTGGCCTAATACTTAAAAGTTTTTTTGCTGCAGGATTTATTAGTATTATATCTCCTTCCATGTTAAATGCAATAATTCCATCTGTCATATGAAGTAGTATAGTTTCTATTTGATTCTTTTGAGTAGAAACTTCACTTAATTTTTGTTTTAATTCAGTTGTCATTATTCCAAATACATTTTCTAAATCTCCTACATCTTTACCCTTTTTATTTTTTATTTGCTTTAGATTTTTATCTTCATTAGCAATTTTCTCTGCACTTTGTATTAAATTATTTATTGGATAAATTACAAAACGAGAAAGAAATATAGCTACTAATATTCCTATTACTGAAAATAATATACTAGCTATTAATAATATTGTCTTTGTATTTTCATTTATATTATTAATTAAATTACTAATTTCAGAATATTCCACAGTTTGTCCTACTTGTGTAGAAAGTATGTTTAGTGAATTAAGAAAAAATATCCCTAATCCACTTATAATTAAAATTCCAACTAAAAAAAACACTAATATAATTTTAAATTGTACATTTTTCAACATTTTATTTTCTCCTATTTACTAATTTCCTTATTTCATCATATATTATATCTTCTGCATCTTTGGTTGAAACTTTTAGTGCATTTTCTCCCATTTGTATCATTTTATTTTTATCAGATATAATTTCTTCTATCTCCTTATTTAAAATTTCGCATTGAACATCACTATCTAAAATTATCTTTGCAGAATTTACATTTTCTAATACTTTTGCATTATATAATTGATGATTGTGACTTACATTTGGCAATGGAATAAGTATTGAGGCTTTACCTATATTTGCTATTTCTGTAATTGTCATTGCACCACTTCTTGCAACTATTACATCAACAATATTCATAATTTCTTCCATATTATAAATATAAGGTATAATTTTTATATATTTAATATGATTAATATTTATATTATCTTTTTCTAGTTCTTCCTTTACAATATCATATTGCTTTGGCCCAGTAGCCCATATAAGTTGATAATTTCTATTTTTATGCTGTTTTGTTATATTTAAAATTGCTTCATTAATTTTCTTGGCACCTTGACTACCACCAAACACTAAAACAATTGGCTTATCAGAATTTAGCCCTATATCTTTCAATATTTTCTCTTTTTGTTCTTTAGAAAATTCCTTTTTGTGTACTTTTACTGGTGTTCCTGTAAAAACAACATTTTTTGATTTTTTTATTCTTGATATTGCATCTTTAAATGATACTAATATAGTATCTGTTTTGTTTGCTAACATTTTTACCGCTTTTCCTGGAAAAGCGTTGCTTTCATGTAATACTGTTGGTATTTTTAATTTATTTGCTACAGTTATTGTTGCTCCACATATATATCCACCAGTGCCAATAACAACATCTGGTTTAAATTCTTTTATTATTCTTTTTGCTTCACTAAATCCCTTTAATGTTTTACAGATTTTTTTTAGATTTTCTATTGATACTTTTTTACTTAATCCATATGCATCAATTGTTTTCAATTTATATCCTGCTCTTGGAACTAAATCATTTTCTAAACCTCTAGTTGTACCAATAAACATTATTTCAGAATTGTTTTCTTCTTTTTTTATTTTATTAGCAATAGCTAACCCAGGATTAATATGTCCTGCTGTTCCTGCTGCTGCAATAATAACTCTCATTTAATATTCCTCACTTTTTTATTTTGCACTTGCTCTTGATATATTCAGTAAAATGCCCATCTCACACAGTAATATAAATAATGCTGTTCCTCCGATAACTGAAAAATGGTAATGGCATACCTGTTGCTGGCATAGAAGACGTTACAACAGCTACATTAATTATGACTTGTATAGCAACTAAAGCTGTTATACCAATTGCCATTAAACTTCCAAACATATCAGGTGCTCTCATTGCTATTAAAATTCCTCTCCATATAAATATTGCAAATAATACTAAAACTGCCATAGTTCCTATAAATCCTAATTCTTCACCTAATATAGAAAATATAAAATCATTATGTGGTTCTGGTATATATAAAAACTTTTGCTTACTTTCTCCAAGTCCTACACCAAATAAACCTCCTGACCCTATTGCATATAGACTTTGTATAACTTGCCAACCATTACCTGTTGCATCTTTCCATGGATCTAAAAATGTCATAATTCTCTGTAATCTATATGGTTCTATAATAATTAATAGTATCATTGCTGGAACACCTGCTATTCCTCCTGTAGCTAGGAAATGGCAAAATTTACATCCTCCCATTATCATCATAATACTACAAATTCCTATAATTACTATTGAAGCACTAAAATGTGGCTGTAATAGCAATAAACCTATTATCGGCGCTAATAGTATAATATGTTTTATAAATCCATTTCCATATTTCTCTAATTTATCTCTATTTTTTACTAATATTCCTGCATAGAAAATAATCATTAATAACTTAACAATTTCAGAAGGTTGAACAGATAAAGTTTCAGTTATATATATCCATCTTTTTGCTCCATTTACTGTCTTTCCAGCAACTAATACTAATACCAATAAAAGAAAAGCAACAATCCATGCATGTTTATAAAATTTTTGGTAAAATCTATAATCAATTTTTGATATAAACATCATTGCAATAATTCCTAAAACTGCAAATATTAATTGTTTTGAAAAATAAGAATAGCTATTTCCACTTTCAGCAAGAGCAGATGGTGAACTTGCTGATAATACCATAATTAACCCTATTGATAACAATAACAATATTGTTATTAATAAAGTAAAATCTATTGGATTATTTAAAAAACTTGAAAAACTTTTTTCTTTTCTTTTTCTAGCCATTTTTATTACTTCCTTTATTTATTTTACTATAATTTTATATAGCATTTAGTCCAATTATGCATAGTACAAGAGTTATTATACTAAAAGCTATAACAACTTTACTTTCTTTCCAGCCTGATAATTCTAAATGATGATGCAAAGGTGCCATTTTAAAAATTCTATTACCTGTTTTCTTAAAATATACTACTTGCAAAATAACAGATATTGTTTCAATTACTGGTATTAAAGCTATTATCAATAAAATAAATGGTATTTTTATATAAAGTGCCATAGCTGAAATAACTCCACCTAACAATAATGAACCTGTATCTCCCATAAATACTTTAGCTGGGTGTAAATTAAATGTAAGGAATCCTAGTATACTCCCTATAACTATACTTCCAAATATACCTATTTCTTGTATTCCAAATGATAAACCAATTATAGTTAAACATGTTATTATAATTGCGCTAATACTAGAAGATAAACCATCTATTCCATCTGTTAAATTTATTGCATTTGTAGTTCCTAATATTACAATAATTGCAAATGGAATATATAGATAAATAGGCATATTTATATTTTGTTTTATAATTGGAATATATGTGTTTGTTTCTAAATGTAGTCCATATACCAAATAAATTACATATGCTACTGAAATTAATAATAATCCTAACATTTTATAACTTGGTTGCAATCCTTTAGTGTTTTTTAAAACCAGTTTTTTAAAATCATCTATAAATCCAATTAGACCAAAACCTATTGTAAGTAGCAGTATAGGTAATAATTTATCAGCTAATTCATGTTGATTATTTATCGAAAAAAATATGTAAGTTCCAGTTACCATTATTATCATTGAAATAATCATAATAATTCCTCCCATTGTGGGAGTTCCCTGTTTTTTCAAATGCGATTTAGGGCCATCATCTCTTTCAATTTGTCCTATTTTCAGTTTTCTTAAAATAGGAATTATTATTACTCCTAATAGAATAGCTAAAATAAATGATATAATTAATACTACTGTCTCAAATCTCAATATTACTCAAACCTTTCTATTTGTAAGTTATTTGACAGAAGCTTGTTTTTATAGCTCCTGTCAACACTTTATTTTTTTAATTTTTCTACTAAATCTTTTACTATAATTCTTTCATCAAAAGGATGTTTTACACCATTAATTTCTTGATATGGCTCATGTCCTTTACCAGCCAAAACAATAATATCTCTTTTATTTGCAATTTTAATAGCTTGTTTTATTGCTTCAACTCTATCTACTATTACAGTATATTTTCCTTTTGTCTTCTTCATTCCTTCTTCAATTTCATTAACTATTTTTTCAGGATCTTCTGTTCTAGGATTATCAGATGTTATTATAGTATAATCTGCTATTCTTCCAGATATTTCTCCCATTATTGCTCTTTTACTTGTATCTCTATCTCCACCACATCCAAAAACAGATATAACTCTTCCTCTTGTATAACTTTTTACTGCTTGAAGAATACTTTGTAAACTTTCTGGTGAATGTGCATAATCAATCATAATTGGTATTTCTAATTCATTATCTACTAGCTCTGATCTCCCTGGAACTCTAACTTCCATTAAAGCTTCTTTTATAACTTCTGGAGATACTCCAAACTTTTGAGCAACACATATTGCTGCTAATGAGTTATATACACTAAATCTTCCTGGAATTCCAGTCTTCATTCTTTCATTTCTGTCTGTTACCTTTACTCTAAAATCAACATAAGAATTTGTAATTGTAATATCTTTAGCCAATACATTTGCGAAATTATCAATTCCATATGTTGTTATATTATTATCTGGAAATAAATTAGGAATTTTTGCCCCATGTAAATCATCAGTATTTACAATTCCTGTTTTACACATTTCAAATAATTTTAGTTTTGATTTAAAATAATCCTCCATATCTGGATGTTCGTTTTCACTAATATGATCTTCTGAAAAGTTTGTAAATAATACAATATCAAAATTACATCCATCAACTCTGTGTAATTTTAAACTTTGTGAAGAGACTTCCATAACTACAACTTCTACACCTTCATTTACCATTTGTGCAAATATTTTTTGCAATTCCAAACTTTCAGGAGTTGTTCTATCACTATCTTTTACTTTTTTACCATTTATATATGTTGCAATTGTTCCTATTAATCCTACTTTTTTTCCTGATTTTTCTAATATTTCTTTTATCATGAAAGTTGTTGTTGTTTTTCCTTTTGTTCCTGTTACACCAATCAACTTAAATTTATTAGATGGGTTATCATAAAAATTTGCTGAACAAATTGCTAATGCTTCTCTTGTATTTTTTGCCATAATTATAGTAGTTTCAGCTGGTATTTTAAGTTCTTTTAAATTACAACCTTCTTCAACTAAAACTGCTATTGCACCATTTTCAATTGCATTTTCAATATATTGATGACCATCAACTGAAAATCCTTTTATAGCAACAAATAAAAAATCTCCTTTTACTTCCTTTGAATTTTTTTCAATTCCTTTAATGTCTAAGTCTAAATTTCCTCTTACTTTTAAACCTTCTATTCCTATTAAAATTTCTTTTAACTTCATTAAAAATCAATCCTTCCGATTATAATCTATTTATTACTTATATGCTATAATAATAGATCCTAGATTTATTAAACATTAAAAACAAAGTCTTGTTTTTAACTTTTTATATTATATAACTAAAATTTATTTTTGTATAGAGTATTTTGTATTTTTTTCACTTTATTAGTAACTATTCGTTACTAGTCAGATTACTCCTATATTTTTTAGTGAAAAAACTTAATATATTATCTTTAAAATACCGCGTAAGCGACCAACAAGATTACAGTATGTTATGTTATTACAGACTGTTCATAGTTGGAAGTTACGAATAACTTTTTAATAAAAATATATTACATCAAATAGTTATCTCTATTATATTCTATGCAATTAAGTTAATGTTTAATATGTTTATCATAAAATGTTATTTTCTTTTTCTACTTAAACTATTATTGCATTTGCATTTTTCTATATTAACTTTATATTTCTTTCATTTGTAAAATTACATAAAAAAAGAAGAAATCTTATATAAAACTTCTTCTTTTCTAAAGTTTTTCACATTGAGTATTGAACAAAATTCTCATTAATGATTACTAATAAATTTTTAAAATATCTAAATAATAAAAATTTCTTATATTTTTTATAAATTAATAATATAGAAACTATATTTCCATTTGACTTCCCAAAAAAGTTGCTGCTGATTGAGCTACTTTCTTTTCTACATCATTCATTTTTTCATTTGATTCTTTAGACATTAAAATTACTGTACCAATAGTATCACCATTTGAAAGAATTGGATAAACTATTTGTGCATTATTCTTTCTTTCATTACTATCATTTTTTGTTATTGGAATAGCTATATCACTATTCTCTGTACTTGTATACACTTCTTTATCTTCCATTAATTGTTCCAATTCATTACTTATATCTTTTTCTAAAAATTCCTTTTTTGATCCACCTGATACTGCAATTATTGTATCTTTATCTGTTATACAGGCTATATGTCCTGTAGTCTTTGATAAAGTCTCTGCATAACCTGACGCAAATTCTGAAAGTTCTCCAATTGGAGAATATTTTTTTAATATAACTTGCCCTTCTCTATCTGTAAATATTTCTAATGGATCACCTTCTTTTATTCTTAAAGTCTTTCTAATTTCTTTTGGAATTACAACTCTTCCTAAATCATCTATTCTTCTTACAACTCCAGTTGCTTTCATAATTTTCCTCCTTTTTAAATTTATGTCTACTTTTATTTTTTCTAAAAAGGGAAAAATTATACATTATTTTTTTATTTTTATAAATTAATAAAATTATGCTTTTAAATTCAAACAATTTTAATCTTTTGCTATTGTAAAAACACTAATTTTCTCTATGTTAGATTTTATTAAAGTTTTATAACATTCCATTGCAGTATTTCCAGTTGTATAAATATCATCAAATAATATTATTTTTTTATTTTCTAAATTTTTTACATTTCTCAAAATATAAGCATTTTTAGTATTCTTCTGCCTTTCTTCTTTACTTAATTTACTTTGCTCAATATTATTTTTTACTTTTAACAACGAATTGTTATTACATTCAATATTTAATTTATTAGCTATTTCATTACTAATTAAATAACTTTGATTATATCCTCTATCTTTCATCCTTTGTTTACTAATAGGTACCGGAATTATTGTATTATAAGACTTTAACATATTACAAAACTCCTTATTGCTTAAAATAAAATTTGAAATACTTCTAAAAAGATAAGATTTATTATTAAATTTATAGTCTAATAACATTTTTCTTATTATTCCTTCATATCTAAAAATATATAAATGATCAAAAGAAATACATTCACTTTTTACTATTTCTATTTTAAATTCTGATTCAGATTTTAAAAGATTTTCACATTTTTTACATAAATAATTTTTATTAAATTTGCCACAAATACCACATACAGGTGGATAAACGGTTTGTATCATATTTGGTATAATATTGGATATATTTTTTGTTATATTAGATTTAAAATATTTGATTTGTTTTAATTGCATTTAACCTCCTGTATACTGTTGCTTTACTTAATTGTAAAGCTTCTGCTAACTCTGGTTTTGTGTAATTATATTCTCTATAAATAATATAAGAAATAAATCTTTGAAATAATATTATATCTTTTCGTACTTGCTCAAAATATACTTTTTCTAATTCTATAAATTCGTTTAATATATCTTTTAAACTTATATCATCCTTATCAAAATTTAAATTTTCGTATTTTATAGAATGGAATTGATTTAAATAATTTTTATCTGAATTAAATACTATTGAAAAATTATTAGAATTGACAAATTCTTTTGGATTATTATATTCTTGATAGGATGAAAAATAGTACTCTTCCTCATTTTCTACCATTTTTGCCTTAACAGGATTCATATGAATATATTTAATACATGCTAGTAATTGCTGTTTATTAATTATTGCTTTAGATGTGAACCTATTTCTAAATACATAACCTACTCTATTTTTTCTTCTATTATAATACATTGCATATTGTGAATTGACCTCTTTCATAAAGCAACTAATATCATTTATATTTTTTGCATATAGCAACATATGAACATGATTATCCATTATACAATATGCAATTATATCTATATCAAATTTTTCTTGATATTTTTTCATTAATGACAAATACTTTAACTTTTCTACCCTTTCTTCAAAAATATATTCTCTGTTAAATCCTTGACACATTTGGTGAATAAATAGACTTTCCAATAGATTTCTAGCTTTTCTTGGCATTTTACCTCCTTTTTTGTCAATATTAATATAATTAATATTATACTACCAACATATAGTGTTTTCAATAAATTTTCGTCGCACTTTTCTACATTAACTGACAAAAATGAGACGTTTTAGACCTGTCCCAAACGTCTCATTAGTCCTGTGTTTCTTTTTTTGCTATCTATATTGTTTACCATATATTTTACTGTTTTTTCTGCTCCTATTATTATGAGCATTTTTTTTGCTCTTGTTATTCCAGTATATAATAAATTTCTTGTTAATAATATTGGTGTTGTTTGTGGTATTACCATTATTACTACATCAAATTCACTTCCGTTGAGATTTATGTATTGTTATTGCATAACTATGTTCTATTTGATCTAGTTCAGAAAATTGATAATATACTACTTTATCATCATCAAATTTTATTTCTACTTGTTTTTCTTTTTCATCTATTTTTAAAATTGTTCCTATTTCTCCATTAAATACACCTGTACCTAATTCTTTTTCTCCAAATATTTTTCTTTCCCAATATATGTCATAATTATTTTTTATTTGCATTACTCTATCACCAGCTCTAAATATTGATCCCATACTTGACTTTTCTGGCATATTATTTATATTTGGATTTAACTTTTCTTGTAATGCTTTATTTAGCTCTTTTGTTCCTAACATTCCTTTTTTTGTAGGAGATAACACTTGTATACTTTGAAAAAAGTCGTAATCCCCATAGTTTTTTAACCTTCCTGTACATAATGATATTACTTCATATAACATCTTATCTTGTGACTGCTCATTTATAAAGAAAAAATCATCTTTTGTTTCTTCCAACATATTTTTATCATCTTTTCCCATAAAATATTTACCTTCATTTACTCTATGTGCATTTAGTATTATTTTACTTTTTGCAGCTTGTCTGAATATTTTATCTAAATGAATTGTTGCAATTGTTCCAGAATGTATTAAATCTTTTAATATACTACCTGGCCCTACTGATGCTAATTGATCCTCATCTCCAACTAAAATTAACTTTGTTCCTTGATATACACATTTTAATAAATAATTCATTAAAAACATATCCACCATAGACATTTCATCTACTATTATTAAATCTGCATCAATTGGTGAACCTTCATATTCTGATATATTCTTATACATTTTATCTTCATCAATTTTACCTATTTCTAATAATCTATGTAATGTTGACGCTTCTTTTCCTGTTGCTTCAGTCATTCTTTTAGCAGCTCGTCCTGTAGGTGCACAAAGTACAACTTTTTTTCCTTTTTCTTCATATATATCTATTATATTTTTTATTATTGTTGTTTTACCTGTTCCTGGTCCACCTGTAATTATTGTAACATTTTTTTCATTAACTAACTTTATAGCTTCTTTTTGTTTTTCTGATAATTTTATACTTGAGTTTAATTCAATCTTTTTTAATTCTTTTTCTATTGATTTGATTTCTTTCATATTTTTGGCATTTTGTAATCTATTTATTCTTAATGCTATTTGTTCTTCTGCAACATGATATGGATATAAATAAACATATTCCTGACCTTCAGCTTTTTCAATTTTTATTTCTTCTTTTGCATTTAATGAAATTAATCCATCTTCAATATTTTCTGTTGAAACATCTAATAATTGTATTACAAATTCTATTAAATTTTCTTTAAACACACAAGAATGTCCATTATATGTACTTCTTATCAGAGCATATTTTATTCCACTTGTTACTCTTTTTTCATTATCATAATTTATACCTATATCAAGAGCCATTTTATCAATTTGCTTAAAATCAACTCCTCTTGCTATATCAATTAATTTATAAGGATCTGATTCTATTTCTTCTATTGCAGAAGTTCCATATAAATCATATACCTTTTTTGCATGTTCTGCACCTATTCCAAATCTTTCTAAGAAACCTACAATTTGCCATACTTCCCAATTTTCAATAAAGCTTTCAGACATTTCCTTTGCTTTTTTTTCTGAAATTCCTCTAATTTCTGCTAGTTTTTCAGGTTCATATTTAAAAACATGGATTGTTTCCTCTCCAAATTTCTTTATTATTCTTTTAGCAATAGCTTCGCCAATACCTTTTATATTTCCATTTGACAAATATCTTTCTAGTGAACCTAATGTTTGTGGCATTAACTTTTCAAATGTATCAATCTTAAATTGCATACCATAATCTCTATGCTCAACATATTTTCCAATTATTTTTAATGTATCTCCTATATTTACAAATGGTAAATATCCTACAATTGTTATTTCCTCTTCTTCTGTCTGAAACTCAGCTATTGTATAACTATTAACATCATTTTTATATATAATATCAATTACTTCTCCTGTTATTTCCATTCATTTCTCCTTCAGTTTTTATTATATCTTTTATAACTTCACTTGCTACTATTAATCCTGCAACTGATGGAACAAAAGATATACTACCTAATGTCTTAATTCTTGTTTCTTCATTTGTTCTAGGTTTAATAGGCTTTTCTTTAGAATATACAACCTTTAAATTTCTTATATTTCTTTTCTTTAATTCTTTCCTTAATATTCTACACACTGGGCATTCCTTAGTCTTATATATATCTGTAACTTCAAATTTAGTAGGTTCTAGTTTATTTCCTGCACCAGTAGCACATATTATATTTACATTTTCTCTTTTTGCTTTTTCTATAACTTTTAGTTTATTTGTCATTGTGTCAATTGCATCTACTACATAAGTAATTGTTGAATCTATTAGTAATTCTTCTCCACCTTCTATATCATCTGGCTTATATGCTTCTACAATAGCCTTTGGATTTATATCTAATATTCTTTCTCTCATCACATCTATTTTATATTTTCCAATAGTAGAATGAGTCGCATGTATTTGTCTGTTAATATTTGTTATATCAACTTTATCAAAGTCAACTAGTATTAGATGTCCTATTCCAGCCCTTGCTAGTCCTTCAGCTACATATGAACCTACTCCTCCAATTCCATATATTATAACTTTTGAGCTTTTAATTTTTTCTAAAGATTCTTTTCCTATTAATATTTCTGTTCTTGAAAACTCATCTAACATTTTATTACTTCCATTTCACTATACTTTGAAATATATTTTAACACATATATTATTAATTTACAATGAATATTAAACCAAAGACTAACAATTTGATAAGCAATATGATAAAATAGTTTTGAGGTGAAATTATGCTTAATGAAAATGTTAAATATATTATTTTTGATATAGGTGGTGTATTATTAAAGCCAACAACAGGCAATTGGTTTATAACTCCTTATATTAATAATCTTTTAAAAAATAAAATAGATATGGAAAAATTTAAACTTTCATTAAAAAATAATTATGATCTTGTTAATGAAATAAATTTACAAACAGAGAAAGAAGAATATTCTATGTTTTATAATTATTATAAAAAGTCATTAGAAGATATAAATTATAAAGAAACATCTGAAGAATTGCTTTCAAAAATAAGTAAAAGTATAACATATGATAATAACAGATATACATTATATAATGATGTAAAAGAAACTCTAGAAACTTTATCTAAACAGTATAAACTAGTTATATTATCAGATAACTTTCCGTCAATAAAAAGAATATTAAAAAACATGGACATAGATAAATATTTTAAACCAATTATAATTTCTACATTTTATGGCTATCGAAAAAAGGATAAAATTCTTTTCAACATTTTAAAAAACAATATTCAATATAAAAAAGGAACTGCAATTTTCATTGATGATAATGAAAATAACTTAGATATTGCCAAAGAATATGAATTAATTTCAATAAAAATGGATCGTAATAAAAATAAAAAATCTAAATATCCAATTATTAATAACCTGACTGATATTTTTACAATTATAAAAAATTAATTTTTACTTTTTAACAGTTTTGTTAATATTATTTTTAAAAGTTATAATATACAGTAAAAAACACTAATGCGCAGTTTGGGAAGACATTTATTAATACAGATAAGCTAGATTAACTATTATATATTTGAATTAAAATAAAAGTCCTTTATATGATTAGTCTGACCAGCAAATAGTGTTTTTTAATATATATTATAACTTTTAAATAAAATAAATATTTTAAAACCAGAAATATTATTGTTCATTCACATTATCAATTATATCTTTACATTCCTTCCAACTTATAACATTCAAACAATCATATTCTTCAGATATTTTTTTAGCAATTTCCTTAGTTCTATCTTTTGATTTCAAATCTGCCACTATTATATTTTTAAAATACTCTTCTTTACCGTAAAAAATTTTAAATAAACTTGAACGCAAGAAATATTCAATTTTATCTTCTTGATTTTTAACCGCTATTATCAGATAAATCCCGTCTGACTTCAAATCTGTATATGTATATAAATATATTATATTTTTAATAACTTCAAATAACCCATACAAAGCTAATGTCCAAAATATAGTATTCATTAGAAATTCCATTATTTTAGCCTCCTGCTTTATTATATGTTTTTTTGTATTTTAAGTGATTTATCATTTAATATAATTTATTTAAATTGTTTTTTTACTTCTTTATAATCTTTCATATATTTTTCTACCAAATCCCAAAACTTTTTAGAGTGATTCATATACTTTAAATGGCACAATTCATGTAATATGACATATCTTATAGCTTCATTACTATATTTTATTAATTCTGTATTAATTGTTATATTTTTCTTACTAGAACAACTTCCCCAAGCATATTTTATCTTTTTTATTCTAATTTTATCTGGTACTAATCCTGTCTTATCTATTAAGTCATTTGCATTTTTCTCTACTATCTCTTTAAATTCTTCAATAGTATATAATGGATATTTTTCCATTCTTTCTTTTGATTTTTTTAATGTTATTTCAATCCATTCAGATTTTTCTTTTACTAATGTTTCTATTTTCTTTTTTGATGTTCCTTTAGGTGCTTTTATAACAACTTTATTATCTTTTATAGTTATATATATGTTCTTAATATTAGAATATATAGTTGTATATTGTTGTTCCATTTTTTACATATCCTCATTTTCTTTCTATAATTATTTCAATATAAAAAAAGATGTCTACATTTTTGCAGTTCATCTTCTTTTATATTTTCTTAAATTAATTGTAATATTGCTACTTCTGCTCCATCACCTTTTCTTGGTCCTACTTTTATAATTCTTGTATAACCACCTATATTTTTATCAGCATATTTTGGAGCTATTTCATTAAATAATTTAGATGGCAAATCAATATTATTACCTTCACTATCTTTTGCTTTATTTAATGTTTTCATCATTTTTCTTCTAGCATTTAGTCTTGTTGGCATATCTTTTTGTCTTTTTTCAGTAGTTTCTTCTTTAACTACTTTTAAATATTCTTTACCATTTTTACTTTTAACTAATTCAGTTTCTTTATTTCCTTTAGAATCTAGTTTTGCTTTAACTACTTTTGTATCTACCATTTCAAAATTATCTTTTTCTTTGATTGCTAAAGCTATTAAACTATCTGCTATAGGTTTAACTTCTTTTGCTCTTGCTAAAGTTGTTTCTATTTTTTCATGAATCATTAAATCAGTAGTTAATGTTCTTAACATTGCTTTTCTAGCATCTGTTGGTTTTCCTAATTTTCTATTTATAGCCAATTTTTTCACCCTCCTCTTTACTATTTTCGTAATTAGACTTTATATTTTTTATATTAATCGTCTTCTTTTGCAAAATCCAATCCTAATGAATGTAATTTTGCTGTTACTTCATCAAAAGATTTTTTACCTAGATTTCTTACTTTTAACATATCTGTTTCAGATTTAGCTGTTAAATCTTCAACTGTAGATATCCCAGCTCTTTTTAAGCAATTAAAAGATCTTACAGACAATTCTAATTCTTCTATTGACATTTCTAGTACTTTTTCTTTTTTATCTTCTTCTTTTTCTATCATAACTTGTGTATTTTTAGTAGCTTCTGATAAATCAATAAATAATTCTAAATGACCTGTCATTACTTTTGCTGCTAAACTTAATGCTTCATGCGCTTTTAGGCTTCCATCTGTCCATACTTCAATAATAAGTTTATCATAATCAACCATTTGACCAACTCTAGTATTTTCAACTTGATAGTTTACTTTTTTTACTGGTGTATAAATTGAATCAATTGGAAGAACAGATATATCCTGATTAGATTTTTTATTTTTTTCTGCAGAATTGTAACCTCTTCCTTTATCAGCTGTCATTTCAATTTTTAAACTTCCACCTTTTGATACTGTTGCAATATGTAAATCTGGATTTAAAATTTCTACAGTTCCATCTGTTTCTATATCTGCTGCTGTAACTTCACCCTCATCTTTAAAATTAATTCTTAAAACTTTTTCTTCATTTTCATCAAATTTTAATCTTACATTTTTTAAGTTAATAATTATTTCTGGTACATCTTCTACAACATTTGGTATTGTAGAAAACTCATGTAATACTCCATCTATTTTTACTCCTGTTATAGCACATCCTGGAAGAGATGAAAGTAATATTCTTCTTAATGAATTTCCTATGGTTATTCCATAACCTCTTTCTAATGGCTCACATACAAATTTAGCATAATTATTTACATCATTTACTTCTAGACATTCGATATTTGGCTTTTCAAATTCTATCATTTTTACCTCCTAATATTAGAGATCTAATCTCTTATAACCTTAATAGGTTTTCATAAGTAAAATTTTAAAAGTTTTAATTAACTCTTTACTATTTATTATTTTGAGTAAAGCTCTACAATTAAATGTTCTTCAATTGGAATATCTATATCTTCTCTAGACGCCAATCTAATAACTTTTCCACTTAATTTTTCGTTGTCTTTTTCTAACCAAGCTGGTACTGGTCTTTTTGAGTTCTCTTCTGCATTGATTTTTATAGTTGCATTATTGCTTTTGCTTTCTCTTACTGTAACTACATCTCCTGGTTTTACTAAATATGAAGGAATATCAACTCTTTTTCCATTTACTTCAAATTGAGCATGATTTACAAATTGTCTTGCTTGTGCTCTTGATGATCCATATCCTAAACGATATACTACATTATCTAATCTACTTTCTAGTATTTGTAATAGGTTTTCACCTGTTACTCCTTTTTTATTAGAAGCCATATCAAAATATTTTCTAAATTGTTTTTCTCCTACTCCATAATAAGCTTTTGTTTTTTGTTTTTCTCTTAACTGTGTTCCATATTCTGAAAGTTTAGCTCTTTTTTGTCCATGTTCACCTGGTGCATAATTTCTTCTAGCTACACTACATTTATCTGTATAACATCTTTCTCCTTTTAAGAACAATTTTTGCCCTTCTCTACGGCATCTACGACATTGTTCATCTTTATATCTTGCCATTTTTTTACTCCTTTCAATTATTTAAGGTTTACGCATGAGTTATTTATAACTCGCTTCACTTGTACAATTAACTTACACTCTTCTTCTTTTTGGTGGTCTACATCCATTATGTGGTATTGGTGTTACGTCTTTTATTGCACTTATTTCAAGTCCAGCTGTTTGAAGTGCTCTTATTGCAGCTTCTCTTCCTGAACCTGGTCCTTTTACAAATACTTCTACTGTTTTTAGTCCATGTTCCATTGCAGCTTTTGCAGCTGTTTCTGCAACTTGACCTGCTGCATATGGTGTGCTTTTTCTAGATCCTTTAAATCCTAATTCTCCTGCACTTCCCCAAGAAATTGCATTTCCTTGTGTATCTGTAATTGTAACTATTGTATTATTAAAACTAGAATGAATATGAGCTGCACCTTTTTCAATGTTTTTTCTATTTCTTCTAGCTACTTTTTTTGTTGTTACACTTTTAGCCATTTTGCTCTTTTCCTCCTTATCCAAAATTTTTATTTGAATTTTTATTTTTTACAATTGATTTCAATTATTTTTTGCTTTTACTAACTAATTTTCTAGGACCTTTTCTTGTTCTAGCATTTGTTTTTGTTCTTTGCCCTCTTACTGGAAGACCTCTTCTATGTCTTAAACCTCTATAACATCCTATTTCAGTTAATCTTTTAATGTTAAGAGCAACTTCTCTTCTTAAATCACCTTCAACTGTATATTCATCAATTGCTTTTCTTATATCATTTACTTGATTATCTGTTAAATCTTTTATTCTAGTGTCAGGATTAATTCCAGTTTTTTCAAGAATTTTTCTAGAACTTGATACTCCTATTCCATAAATATATGTAAGTCCTATTTCTACTCTCTTTTCTTTTGGTAAATCCACTCCTGCTATACGAGCCATATTTCTTTGCACCTCCATTAAATTTTTCGAAGGACATAGTATTTTATTTTTATGCCCTTTATATAATTGTCCAAAATACCTAAAGGTGAAATGCACTAGAGTGCTATTACTCTAGTCTTTAAGTATTTTTTAACATATATAGAAACACAAACTGATATTTTTCCATTTTGGAACAGCCGCTACCAAATTTGTGTTGTCAACTAAATTATAAAATTATCCTTGTCTTTGTTTGTGTTTTGGGTTTTCACATATTACCCTAATTTTACCTTTTCTTTTAATTATTTTGCATTTATCACATATTTTTTTTACTGAAGCTCTTACTTTCATTATTTGCACCTCCTTATTTTATTGAATATTAGGTCAATTATTTGTTATTTGTAATATTATAAAATTCTATTTTGCTCTCCAAGTAAAAAAAATATGTGATAAATGCAAAATAATTAAAAGAAAAGGTAAAATTAGGGTAATATTTTAATATAATTCATTCTTAATTTTCCTGATATATGAGCTAATATTTGATGTCCATTTTCTAGCTCTACTTTAAAGTTTGTATTTGGTAAAGCTTCAACTACTGTACCTTCTACTTCTATAACATCTTCTTTTGCCAATTTCCATACCTCCTATATAGAGTTTTTACTTATAAATATGCAAATTTTGGCATTTTGCATAATAACTATTGCATTATATAACAATTTTAAAGTATTGTCAATATTTCTGGCTCTTTTTCTGTAATTAAAATTGTATTTTCATAATGTGCTGACAAACTACCATCTTCTGTGACTATTGTCCAACCATCATTTAATTCTAAAATATTTGGTTTTCCCTGTATTACCATAGGTTCTACAGCTAATGTCATACCTGGCTCTAATCTAATTCCTCTTCCTGCTTTTCCGTAATTTGGTATTCCTGGGTCTTCATGCATTTCTTTACCAATTCCATGACCTTGAAATTCTCTTATTACAGAATATCCTTGAGAATGTACATATTCACCTATTGCATGACTTATATCTCCTACTCTATATCCTGGTTTTGCATATTTAATTCCTTCAAAAAATGCTTGTTTAGTTATATCTACTAATCTCTTTGTTTCTTTTGAAGCATTTCCAATTATAAATGTTCTAGCAGCATCACCATTATACCCGTTTTTTAATGCTACTGTATCTATACTTACAATGTCTCCATCTTTTATAATTTTATTTTTTGATGGAATTCCATGAATAACTTCATCATTTATTGAAATACAAATTGAAGCTGGAAAAGGAGGAATTCCTTTTATTCCTATATCATATCCTTTTTCTGCTGGAACTGCTCCTAAACTTCTTATTGCCTTTTCTGCAATTTCGTCAACTTCCCATGTAGACATTCCAGGTTTTATTTTATTTTCAATTTCCTTATACATTATTGCTACAACTTTACATGCTTCTTTCATATATTCAATTTCTTTTTTTGACTTTATAGTTACCATACATTATCATCTCCTAAAATGTATTGCTACTTAGAATTAATATAAGTTACTATATCTTCTGCTACATCTTCTCCTAATTTGTTTATTTCTTTACTAACTGTAGCTGTAAACAATATTCCTTTTTTTTCATAGTATTCAACAAGTGTGCTTGTCTCACTAAAATAGTTTTCTAATCTTGATTTTATTGTATCTTCATTATCATCTTTTCTTTGAATTAGTTTATGACCACATTTGTCACATTTTCCTTCTTCTTTAGGAGGTGATAAAATAAGATTATAAATAGATTTACATTCTATACAAACTCTTCTATTTGTAATTCTTTCTATTATTTCATCTTCAGGTGTTGTTAAATTAATTACCATATTAACTTTTTTTTGATCTTTCTGTAATATTTTATCTAATGCTTCTGCTTGTTTTATTGTTCTTGGAAATCCATCTAATATTATTCCTTTTTGTACATCTTTTTCTTTTAATCTTTCAGTTACTATATCTATAGTAACTTCATCTGGCACTAACTGCCCTTTTTCTATATATTCTTTTGATAAAATTCCTAGTTTAGTTCCCTCTTTTATATTTTTTCTGAAAATATCCCCTGTTGATACTTGTGGAATATTCAACTTTTTAGATAATATTCCTGCAACTGTTCCTTTACCTGTTCCAGGTGCACCTAACATTATGATTATCATAAATACACTCCTCTACTTTTTTAGGTTATTTAATAACCTTTATAATATATATATATATAATATACATTATAAAAATTATTAAACATTTATAAAACATGTACGAAATTTCAGCTATTATCAGTTATTAAAATATATATTTATTATATTCTAATATCTGATAACAGATGAAATTTTCGTTCATGTTAATATTAATCTTATTCTAAAAATCCTTTATAATGTCTCATAGCAAGTTGAGATTCTAATTGTTGTACTGTTTCTAATGCTACTCCTACAACAATTAATATAGATGTACCACCAAAAGCAATATTTAAATTTGTAAATCTTAATAACATTGGTATAATAGCTATTAATGCTAAAAAGAATCCTCCAAACCATGTTAATTTAGATATTATTGATGATAAGTATTCTGTAGTTGGTTTTCCAGCTCTTATTCCTGGTATAAACCCTCCATTTTTCTTAATATTATTTGATACTTCTGCTGGATTAAATGTTGCATAAGTATAGAAAAATGTAAATCCTATAATCAATAATAGGTAAACAAGTGCATTTGCTACTGAATAACCAATTCCTACATTTGATGTAGATGTAGCAATTGAAAAATTATATAGACCTGCTAAAAATCCTGCTTTATTTGCTATATCTGGTACAAACATTTGTATAATCATTGCTGGAAATGTCATAAATGATGAAGCAAAAATTACTGGCATAACTCCTGCCATAGCAAGTTTTAATGGAATATGTGTACTTTGTGCTCCTACCATTTTTCTTCCAACTACTTTTTTAGAATATTGAACTGGAACTCTTCTTTCTGCTTGTTGTACAAATACTACTCCTGCAACTAATATTGCAGCACCTATTATTATTCCAATAGCTATTAGTAATCCTGTTGTACTAAATCCTGAATCTGTCATAATTATTTGCCAAAGAGTAGAAATTCCTGCTGGTAATCTTGAAACAATACCTATGAAGATTAATAATGAAATTCCATTTCCAATACCTTTACTTGTTATTTGTTCTCCTAACCACATTAAAATTGCTGTTCCTGCAACTAAAGACACAACTACTAATGCTCCTGTTAGGAAATTTGTACTAACAAATATTCCTGAACTTTTATATCCTAAGAATAATCCTGTAGCTTCTACTAAAGCTAATACTACAGTTAAAATTTTTGTATATTTGTTTATTTTTTGTCTTCCTTCTTCTCCACCTTCTTTTGTTAGTTTCTCTAAAGATGGAATAATCATCGCTAATAATTGAATAACAATAGAAGCTGTTATATAAGGGCTGATTGACATTGCAAATACAGAAAATCTTGAAAAAGCTCCTCCTGAAATCATGTCAATTAATCCTGCTAATCCATTTTGGCTTCCCATTGCTTCATTTAATGCTATACTATTTATTCCTGGTACAGTAATATAGCATCCTAATCTAAAAACTATAATTAATATTAATGTATAAAATAATCTTTTTCTTACATCGGGTGTTTTTAATGCATTTTTAATAGTTTTGAACATTTAAATCACCTCTGCCTTTCCGCCTAAAGCTTCAATTTCTTCTTTTGCTTTTTTCGTAAATCTTTTGGCTTTTATATTTATTTTTTTATCTAATTTTCCTGTTGCTAAAACAACAATACCATCATTTATTTTTCCAATAATTCCTTCTTCTAATAGAGTTTCAGCTGTAACATCTGTATTTTTAACTTTATTTAACATCTTAAATGTTACTTCTGTGTATGTATTAGCATTGAAATTCTTGAATCCTCTTTTTGGTAATCTTCTATATAATGGTGTTTGACCACCTTCAAATCCTCTTCTTACTCCTCCACCAGATCTTGCTTTTTGTCCTTTATGTCCTCTTCCTGATGTTTTTCCATTTCCTGAAGCCATTCCACGTCCAACTCTATTTCTAGTTGCTTTTTTTGTTCCAGGCTTTAATTCACCTAATTTCATCTATCCTTTGCACCTCCTCTTTTTAAGTTAGCTATTGAGGCTTTTCCAATTACAGATAACTTATGCAAAATTCATAAGCATTTTGTAACTTTATTTTTCTACCTCTTAACTATGTTTTTTATGTTTATAAAATTTCTTCTACTTTTTTACCTCTTTTTTTAGCTACTTGCTCTACTGTTTGCATTGATTTTAAGCCTTCTATAGTAGCATAAACAACGTTTCTTGGATTATTTGTTCCAATAACTTTTGTTCTTATATTTTTGTATCCTGCTAGTTCCATTACTGGTCTAACACTTCCTCCTGCTATGATTCCAGTACCTATGGCAGCTGGTTTTAACATTACTTTTGCACTTCCAAATGTTCCTACAAATTCATGTGGTACAGTTGTTTCTACAATTGGTACTTCAACTAGGTTTTTCTTTGCTTCTTGTATCGCTTTTTTTATTGCATCTGGTACTTCTGATGCTTTACCATTTCCTACACCAACATGACCTTTTTCATCACCAACAACTACAACTGCACTAAATCTAAAAGTTCTACCACCTTTTACAACTTTGGCAACTCTGTTGATGGCAACTACTTTTTCTTTTAATTCGCTTTTTTCTTCCATTGTTTTTAGTTTTCCTCCTTTTCTTTTAATTTTTTCTATCTCTACAGAATTTCTTTGAAATTCTGTATCTAGTATCTGTAACTCGCTTCGCTCGAACAGCTTTTTTTGTTTACAGAATTTCTTTGAAATTCTGTATCTAGTATCTGTAACTCGCTTCGCTCGAAC
>CANTHA010000004.1 GCA_947653375.1 uncultured Clostridium sp.
AAATTCAAGTGGATATATAACAAATTCAATTTATGATAATCCAACATTAGAAGCAGGTACAACATTTACAGCAAAATGGACAGAAAATAATCCAGAAAATCCAGACGAAAAAAATACAATAACATTAGATAAAAATGGAGGAACCGGAGAACCAGAATATATATATTGTAAACCAGGTGAAGGAATATATTTAGATGAAGAATGTACTATAAAAATGACACCAACAGAAAATAATATAAGAATACCAACAAAAGAAGGATATACATTTGAAGGATATTATTTAAATGATGTTCAAACAATAAATTCAAGTGGATATATAACAAATTCAATTTATGATAATCCAACATTAGAAGCAAATACAACATTTACAGCAAAATGGACAGAAAATAATCCAGAAAACCCAGACGAAAAAAATACAATAACATTAAATAAAAATGGAGGAACTGGTGGAACAGATAAGATATATTGTATTACAAATAAAGGAATATATTTAGATGAACAATGTACTAAAAAAATGACACCAGCAGAAAATGCTATAGAAATACCAAAAAGAGAAGGATATACATTTGAAGGATATTATATAAATAATAATAGAATAATAGATTCAAGAGGATATATAACAAATTCAATTTATAATAATCCAACATTAGAAGAAGATATGACACTAACAGCAAGTTGGAAAAGAAGTAATCAAAATAATCCAGACAACCCAAATCCAGACAACCCAAATCCAGATAATCCAAATCCAGATAATCCAAATCCAGATAATCCAAATCCAGACAACCCAAACAAACCAGGCAATTCAAATAACAATGGATCATTAAATGGAAGTACAGGAACAGGAACAGGCTCAAGTTCATCGCAGAAAGATTTAAATTCAAAATTATCAAGTTCAAATAAAGGTGGAAAGGTAAGTTATTCTGAATCAACATCAAGTAAAGATATTCCTAAAACAGGATATAAGACATTTTTAGGAATAGGAATAATAATATCAAGTATAGTAGCAATAATAGCATATAAAAGAATTAAAAAAATAAATATTTAATAAAAAAATACATCTTAAAAAGATGTATTTTTTGTATATAAATCTAAAAAGTGTAAATACTAATTAAAGAATAATGCAAAGAAAGGAAGGATAAAAATGGCAGATTTAAATCAGATAGAATTACAACATTTAAGACATTTAATAGGAGCTCATGAAACAGCATATCAAAAATTAAATACATTTTCTTCACAAGCTGTTGATCCACAAATAAAACAATTATTTACAAAATCAGCACAAGATGCATTAAATACTAAACAAAAATTAATGAGTTTTTTAAATAATTAATAAGGGGGGATTTTAATGGATGAAAAGACAATGGTTAATGATATCTTAGGAAGTGTAAAAGCGGATTTAACAGCATATCAAACAGCTATATCAGAATCTGAAAATATGCAGTTAAGGCAAACTTTTCAACAAATAAGAAATAATGATGAAAGTTTTCAGTATGAATTATTTAAAATTGCACAATCAAAAGGATATTATATTCCAGCTCAAAAAGCTACTGTAACAGAGATAAATACAGTAAAGACAGAATTAGAACAATAATATAAAAGCAAATGTTTATTAAGTAAATTACTTATAACATTTGCTTTTTATATAAATATTATATAGAATTTTTATAATTTTGTATAAACTATAAAAAAAAGAAAAAACAAATAAAAAAGAGAAAAAAAGAGGAAAAATATATTTAATTACAATAATTAGGTATATAGTATAATTGCAAAAAAACAAATATTACAATATTATTACAATAATAACAGAAATATATAGGGACTTATAATTGTTATACAAAGGAGATAGAAAATATAATGTTTAAAAAGATTATGATTCATACTAAAAGGGGAATAAAATTTATAGTTCTTTTCATAATAGCAACTTTTGTAATTATAGGTGCTATTACTTTTTTGTATAAGCCAACATACAGTGTTTATATTAAAGGTACTCAAGTTGGATATACAGAAAATAGAACTGATTTACAACATAAAATAAATGAATATGTAGAAAATGGAGATGGGAGTACAGGTATTGCTTTTGTTCAAATTCCTGATATGCCAGAATATAAATTATGTTTATTAAAAAAAGATATAATTGCAAATGATGAAGAAATTTTAAATAAAGTAAAAGAACAAGGAATTACATATTATAGATATTATGCAATTGTGGATAATCAAGAAGAAAAATCTTATGTACCTACATTTGAAGAAGCAGAAAATGTTATTAGTAGTTTAAAAGAAAAAAACAGTTCAAATATAGAACATATGTCAATAGTAGAAAAATATGAGCCTGATGCTCAAGAATTTATTACATCTGAAGAAGCAATATCAAAATTATATACTCAATCATCTAACTCAGTTTCAGTAGCTAAAAGTCCAAATAAAACATCTTCAACAAAATATGTAGCTTCAGGAAGTGTTAATACAGCTGGTTCAACATCTTCAGCAAAAGCAAATTTAGGTATAGGATTAATAAGACCAGTTTCTGGAACTATAACATCTAGATTTGGTGTAGGAAGTAAAATAAGAAGGTCATCACATACAGGACTAGATATAGCAACATCTACTGGAACTCCAATATCTGCAGCAGCATCTGGAACAGTAACATTTTCAGGATATAAAGGCTCATATGGAAACATGATAGTAATAACACATGGAAATGGTGTACAGACATATTACGCACATTGTAGTAAATTATATGCATCATCAGGTGATTCAGTATCACAGGGACAAACAATTGCAGCAGTTGGTTCTACAGGAAATTCAACAGGACCACATTTACATTTAGAAGTAAGAGTAAATGGAGTTGCCTATAATCCACAAAATTATGTGTATTAAAATTGCCACTGGTTCCGGGTTTAATTGGCAATATTTATCAATATAAAATATAAAAAGTAAATATATTATTTAATATCATTGCGTAGTGACAAAATGAGTGAATAGAGAATGCAATTAAAGCAATCTACATATTATATTAAGTTTTGTAGATTGCAACACAAAATGTAAAATAATATATTTACTTTTTTATTATTGTAAGTTTTATTGCCAATTAAACCCGGAACCAGTGGCAAAATTCACACAAAATATTTAATGCCAGTATCAATTGCATTTTTCTTTATAATTATATTGCCATGTTCTAAAAGTTTATTTTCAAAACTATTAGAATAAAATATTTGTTTACCAAATTCTAAAGCTAGAGAGTGAAATAATTTTTTATATTTATAGTTAGTATTAATATTTTTAATTAATAAATAATAAATGTCATTATATAAAAATAAAGATATTTTTTTAGATAAATCTTTACTATTAAATTCATAATTATTTTTTAAAGAATTGCAAAAGCTACAAAATTCATCAAAATTATTGAAGGCATAGATTGACTGTTTAGTAGAATAATTTATATTTTTTCGTTTAACTTTAACTTTCTTTTTACAAATATCTAATTCTTCTTGTAAATCTTTATATGTATATTTTGTAATAGTAAAAACTAAAAATCCTTCAGAAGATGAGAAGGCTTCAATTAGTAATTTACATCCATCTGTATAAAATCCAACCTCTTTTTCAGCTTTTTGTAATATTTCAAAAAATAACCCTTCTGTCTTGCAAGACTTTGACATCATAGTATATGTATCTAAATTTGGTTCTGGAATATCTTCTGTATTTAAAATAACACGAATTTTATTTTCTGTAAGTTTTTCAATTTTCATAAAAGAAAAGTCCCCCTTAATTAACTCTAATTATATTATACTACTAATATTATTATATTTAAAGGCACAATTTTTGGTAATAAAAATTAGAAATTATTTAAAATACTTATAGTATTTAATAAAAAATAATGGTTTTTACTTGAAAAATTTACTAAATCAATATATAATACTTTTTAGAAAAAAACTAAACATCCGTAGTAAAAGAAGAAATTTGGAGGTAATAAAAAATGGCAACTAAAGATAAGAATATATGGATATTACTAATATTTGTATTATCTGGTTTGGTAGTAGGGGGATTGCTAGGAGAACTTGCATCAAAAATAGATTGGCTGTGGTGGTTGTCATATAGCCAAAGTTTTGGGTTAGAAAGTCCAATAGTATTAGATTTAAATGTAGTGAAAATTACATTTGCATTAATGTTTAAAATAAGTATTTCAAGTATTATAGGAATGGTACTTGCAATATTTATATATAAAAAAGTGTAATATTTAATGGGGACAAAATATGTAATTTAAGAAAGGAATAATATTTTGTCTATGAAAATAAAACAATTACCAGAAGCAGAAAGACCATATGAAAAATTAGAATTATATGGAGAAGAAAATTTGTCTAATGCTGAATTATTAGCCATAATAATAAAAGCAGGAACTAAAAAAGAAACTTCTGTAGAACTAGCACAAAAGATATTAAACTTGAATGATACAAAGATAGATAATTTAAGTTTTTTGCGAAATCTTACAATAGAAGAATTAACTAAATTAAAAGGCATAGGAAAAGTAAAAGCAATACAACTTAAAGCATTGTGTGAATTATCAATACGTATGTCAAAGCCAACAAACTATAAAAAAATAGTAATAAAGGAACCCTATGATTTAGCTAAAGTATTAATGGGAGATATGAGATTTAAAAAAAGAGAAATAGTTAAAATTGTTATATTAAATAATAAAAACGAAATAATGAAAATCAAAGATATTGCTTTAGGTGGGACAAACATTGCCCACTTATCATTAAAAGATATTATTTCAGAACCATTAAAGATGAGTGCACCAAGAATAATGTTAGTACATAACCATCCAAGTGGTGATTCAACCCCAAGTAAGCAAGATATAACATTTACGAACTATATTTATGAAAAAGCATTAGAATTTGATATAGAATTGATAGATCATATAGTTATAGGTGATATGAATTATACTAGTATTTTTTCAGAAATAATGTTAGATAAGAAATAAGAAAGGAAAGAAAGATAATGAAGTTTTTTAATTTTGGTTCAAAAGATATAGGAATTGATTTAGGTACAGCAAATATTTTAGTAACATTAAAAGGAAAAGGGATAATCCTAAAAGAACCATCAGTAGTCGCAATAGATAGAAAAACAGGCAATATAATGGCAACTGGTAATGAAGCAAAAGAAATGTTAGGTAGAACACCAGAACAGATAAAAGCAGTTAGACCATTAAAAGATGGTGTTATTGCAGACTTTACAGCGACACAATTAATGCTTAAAAACTTAATTGAAAAAGTAAAAGCACGTTATAATGTAGGAAAGCCAAGAGTAGTAGTAGGAGTGCCATCAGGGATTACAGAAGTAGAAGAAAGAGCAGTAGAAGAATCTGTAATTCAAGCAGGAGCAAAAGAAGTATATTTAATTGAAGAACCAATGGCAGCTGCTATTGGAGCATCACTAGATGTTGCAGAACCAACAGGAAATATTATAGTAGATATTGGTGGAGGAACCACAGAAGTAGCAGTTATTTCATTAGGAGGAATAGTAGTAAGTCATTCTTTGCGTGTTGCAGGAGACGAACTTGATGAAGATATTATAAATTATATAAAAAGAGAAATGAATTTAGCAATTGGTGGAACAACTGCAGAACAAATAAAGATGGAAATAGGTTGTGCTATGCCATTAATGACAGAAACATCAATGGAAGTAAGAGGAAGAGACTTAACAAATGGTCTACCTAAAAATATAGAAATAACATCTGCACAAATGGAAGAAGCTATGAACGAATCCATAAATAAAATTATAGAGATTGTAAAAGCAACATTAGAAAAAACACCACCTGAATTAGCGTCAGATATAATTGAAAAAGGAATTGTTTTAGCAGGTGGAGGAGCATTGATACAAAATTTAGATAAATTATTAAGTTTAGAAACTGGTATGCCTGTTTATATAGCAGAAGAACCACTAGATTGTGTTGTTAGAGGTACAGGAAAGACTTTAGAAGATATAGAAAGACTAAAAAGTGTTTTGGTAAATGCTAGAAGAAAGTAAAATATAGGAGTGAGAAATGAATAGAAGTAAAAAAAGTGGAGTAATCGGTATTGTTATAACAATAATAATTTTAATATTAATAGTTATATTTACAAATGGAGATACAAATGCTTCATTTTTTGAAAAAGCTGCAAGTAACTTAGTAATGCCTATACAAAATGGTTTAACATATCTAAAAAATAAAATTAGTGGTAATAATACATTTTTTACAGATATAAATAAATTAGAAGAAGAAAATGAAAACTTAAAACAAAGAAATAGTCAACTAGAACAAGCATTAAGAGAATTAGAGAATATTAAAACACAAAATGAAACATTAAAAGAATATTTAAATTTAACTGAAAAATATGGTGAGTATAAAACAATACCAGGATATGTTATAAATAAGGATATTAGCAATTATTCAAAAATTATAATTATAAATATAGGAAAAAAAGATGGTGTTGAAGAAAACATGACAGTTATAGGAAATGAAGGGCTAGTAGGACATGTAATATCTGTAACAAATACAACAGCTAAAGTACAAACAATAATAGATACAGCAAGTTCTGTAAGTTGTATGATGAGTACAACTAGAGATAGTATTGTATGTAAGGGAACATTAGATGAGCAAAGATTGTTAAAAGCTATGTATATACCAACAGATAGTAATATAATTCAAGGAGATAGCATCGAAACTTCAGGGTTAGGAGGAATATACCCTAAGGGAATACACATAGGAACAGTAAAAAGAGTTACAAATACTCAAAATATGACAGATAGATATGCTTTAGTTGAAACAGCTGTAAACTTTGATAAATTAGATACAGTTCTAGTTATAACAAATAAATAAAAGGAAGAGGTGAGCCAACTGAAAAAAACAGTTATAAATATAATTTTAATTATAACAGCTTTTGTAATATATTTTTTACAATCTAATTTTTTTACTTGGTTCAATATAGCAGGAATAAAACCAAATCTATTTATAGTATTAATTTTATTTATAGGATTATTTTCAAATAAAACAATGGGTACAATATATGGAATTATAGTAGGACTTATATTAGATCTTATTATAGGAACAAAAGTAGGTATAAATTCTGTATGTCTAGGATTAACAGGATTTATAGCAGCAACATTTGATAAAAATTTTTCAAAAGATAGCAGAATGACAATTATGTTTATGGTATTAGGAACTACAGTAATATTTGAAATTATAAAATATATTTTAAGTTATATTTTTATAAATACAAGTATAGAAATACTAGTATTTACTAAAATTTTATCAATAGAATTATTATTTAACATATTATTAACAATTATTTTTTATCCTCTATTTCAAAAGTTCGGATACTATATAGAAAATGAATATAAAGGAAATAAAATTTTGACTAGATATTTTTAATTTAATGTAAAGAAGGTGAAGATTTGGCAAATAAAAAATTTAAAGCAATAAATATCAATTTAAGATTTAATGTATTAACTGTTATAATATATATAGTTGGTATTATTTTAATTGCCAAATTATTTAGTCTTCAAATTGTTCATGGAGCAGAGTATAGAGAACAGTCTAATACAAGATTGACTAGAGAAAGTTCATTAGTAGCAGCAAGAGGTTCAATACTGGATAAAACAGGATCTCCTTTGGTAGATTCTAAAATAGAATTTTCGATAGAAATGTATAAAACTAAAGTTGATACAGAAACATTAAATAATTCTATTTTAAATATGGTACAAGTTTTAGAAAAATATCAAACCTCATATAAAGATTCGTTTCCAATCAAAATAGAGCCATTTGAATTTACAATAAATGAACAAGAACTTATTAATTGGAAAAAGGCAAATAATCTCCCAACAAATATTTCTGCAGAAGAAGCTTTTTATAAATTTAGAGATAAATATAAAATAACTAATTCGGATACTCAAAAAGTAAGAAAGATTATGGCAATTAGATATGAATTAACTCAAAAAGGATATAGTAGTACAAGATCTGTAACAATTGCTGAAAATATACCAAGAGAAGCTGTTGCAGAATTTAGTGAAAGTTCAGATAGATTTTCTGGAATTAATATTATAGTAAAACCAGTTAGACAATATACATCTAATAATTTAGCATCACATATATTAGGTTATGCTGGAAAAATTAGTAGCGAAGAATATGAAAAAAGAAAACAAACATATAGTAATAATGATATAATAGGTAAAACAGGTATTGAGTATGTTTTTGAAGAATATTTAAAAGGAAAAAATGGAACAAAACAAATTGATATGGCAGTTGATGGAACTACGACTGCAGAATATGTTTCACAAGGTGCAGTAGCAGGGTCTGATGTAGTACTTACAATAGATGCAAATTTACAAAGGGTAACAGAGACAGCTTTAGCTACAAATATACAAAAAATTGCAAGTGGAGGATTTGGTAAAGCATATGATGCTAAAGCTGGAGCATGTGTGGTTATGAATGTAAATAATGGTGAAGTATTGGCTATGGCAAGTTATCCTGATTATAATCCTGAAAGTTTTGTAGGTGGTATAAGTACAGAAGATTGGAATAATTATACAAACAATGAAGCTAAACCATTAGTTGATAAAGCAATACAAAATTCATATTCTCCAGGATCTACTTTTAAAATGGTAACAGCAATAGCAGGTTTAGAGTCAGGAGCAATTAACTTAAATACAAAGATAAATGATACAGGTATATATCATAAGTATGGAATTTCAATGAACTGTTGGTATTATACAGACTATCATAGAGGACATGGATATTTAAATGTTTCAGAAGCAATAGAAAAGTCATGTAACTATTTTTTCTATGAAACAGGAGATAGAATGGGAATAGATAAATTAGCTCAATTTGCTAAATACTTTGGTCTTGGAACTAAAACAGGAATAGAGTTACAAGGAGAAACAGGAGGAGTATTAGCAAATAGAGAAACAAAACAACAAAGGCATAAAGATGATCCTGGATGGAATCCTGGAAATACATTAAATGCATCTATAGGACAAGGTGATAATGAATTTAGTCCGTTACAAATGGCAAGATATATAAGTATGTTGTCAAATGGTGGTCACAAAATAGATGTTAGCATAGTGAAAACTATACGTAATTCAGATGGTTCAGAAGTATCAAGACAGGAAATAAATCAATTTGTTAATAAGAAATTGGGAATAGTAGAAGATAATTCAGAGGAAATTCAAATAAATCAAAATTATTTAAATGCAGTTCTAAATGGTATGAAATCAGTTACAAGTGATACTGGAGGAACAGCATATGTTCGTTTTAGAGATTTTAATATTAGTGTGGGTGGTAAAACAGGATCAGCAGAAGCACCTAATAACAAAGTACACGCATGGTTTGTTGGGTTTGCACCATTTGAAAATCCAGAAATAGCAATTGTAGTTATGGTTGAAAATGGTGGACATGGTAACTATACAGCAGAAGTTGTAAGAGATATAATGGCAGAATACTTTGGGATGAATACACAAAATGTAGAAGAAAATATGGGAGCAGAACCATATATAGAAATGATCCAATAAAATAAAGAAAGAGGGATGTAGAAATGAAGAATGTTATTAGTATTCAATTAAAAAAAGAAAATATTGTAATAAAATTGACAGAAGATGCACAGCAAGATGAAATAGTAGAATGTTTAAAAAAGAAATTAACAGAGCTAAAAAAACTTTATAAAGATGAAAAAACACCTATATTAGTATCTGGTAAAGTTTTAAAAAATAAAGAAATAGATGAAATTAAAGCATTAATAAAAGAAAAAATAGATGTTGAAATAGATTTTGATATGCCAAAGGTATTAGGGTTACATGGTATAAGGAAAACATTTGATAGAGAAATTAACAATTCAGAAACTAAATTTCATAGAGGTTCACTTCGTTCAGGTCAAAAAGTTGAATCAGAAGGAAGTATTGTAATTATAGGTGATGTGAATTCTGGAGCAGAAGTAATAGCATCTGATAATATAATAATTTTAGGAGCTTTAAGAGGCTTGGCTCATGCAGGAGCAAAAGGAAATAAGCAAGCTCTTATTGCAGCAGGTTTAATAGATACTGTACAAATAAGAATTGCTAATGTAGTAAAAGAAATAAATAGAGAAGAAGAGCCTATGCATAAACAATCATGTGTAAGTATTATTGATGAAAAGATAGTAATAGATTAATTAGCTCATTAAGAGTAAGATAAGACTTATAAATAACATCTCATCTTTTACATCTTCTTTATATAAAATAAAAAGTATACAAAGAATAATAATATCATCTAAATATAATTTAATACCAAGTAACTCTATAATTGGTTCATCACAATTTGAAAAACCATTAATGTTTAGAGAAAAAGGTAATATAGAATTATTTTTAGATGATATTTTTCTATATTCTTTCTTCTCCTCTGAAGTTTGAACATCAGAGTTTTTTTCTTCCTTTTCATCTTTTGAGAAATTTCTATTATAAGTATAATTATTATAATACCTATGATATGGATAGTAATAAGGTAATCCAAAGGGAAACCTAGCCATTTTTAATTCTCCTTCTTATCATCTTTCATGATTTCAGCAATTTTTGATACATTTAATAGATTTACATATTGATCTAGTTTTTCTTTTTTTTCGTCTCTTAAATAAGGTTTTAAAGAATACAATAAATTAGCTCTAGGATCATTACTATTATTCATTTTTCCAAATGCCGAAGTTATTTTCATAATAGTGTTTGGATCAATATTATTAAAGTTAATCCCATTACTATTATTTTCTGCATTGCTTGTTTGATTTGTTTTTTCATTAGAAGAATTAGAATTATCCTCTTTATTAGAATTATTGTTTATCATATTAGAAATATTTTGTATCATTTCAGGAGAGATCTGAGAAATAGCCTCAGATATATTACCATTATCAACCATATTTTTTATATTATTCATAGTATTCTCATCTAAATTTAAATTATTATTCAAAAAAATCACCTCTTATAATTATATTATTAAAGTATGTAAATATATATTATTAACATATGAAAAAAATAAAAAAATGTACTTGTATATTAAAAAAATATTTAACAAAACAAGTATTAACATAAAACATTTACTTTTTTGACGAAAACTCTTGAAATAACTAGAAAAATAAGGTATAATTAGAAATAGGACTGTATGTTATTAATTAATGTTACAAATATTACAAAAAAGTAACTTAATTTTAATATAAAAATAATAAAAATCTTAATGTTATTCCCCGTAAAAGAAGATAAAATGTATAATACAAAAGATAAAATAGAAATATTGATTTATTTAAAAGAAATTTCTATAATATATTAGAATAATTAATTAAAAGGGCTAAATTAAGGAGGAAGTTATGGAAAATAAATTTTTAAAAATTATTACAAGTATCATAGTAATGTTAACAATGACAATGACTAATTTTATCTTTGTAGGAAGTAGTTTAATTAGTTATGCAATAGATAACATTAGTACAAATAACAACAATGTGGAATTTGGAGTATATTTTAAAGATTCAAATGGAAAAGAAGTATCTAATCTTGAAAGTGGATTAAGTAGTATAAATACTAACTTATATCTAAAATTAAAAGTTAAACAAGAGGGATATTTTAATGGGAAAATCGAACTAGTAGAATCAAATTTTACTCTAAAGGCTACACAAAGCGAATATATTAACAAAATAGAAGGAAATACAGTTACCCTAAATCAGATAAATGCAGGAACAGAAGTAGTATTAGATATACCTGTTGAATTTAAAAAAGATGAAGCATTTAATTTAGGGTTATTAGACATGGAAAGTAAGATAAATTTAAGAGGTGTATATAGAGATAGAGCAGAAAAAGACAAACAAATAAAAGCAGATAAAACAGTTAAATTAAAACTTATACCACAAAACATAACTTCTGAAAATATAGAAAATAATTTGGAGATTATAACAAATAAAACATTAAAAGTATCAGGACAAGATAAAAGAGTTATTCAAATATTATTTAATATTGGACTAAAAGATAATAGTTATCCAGTAAAAGAAATAAACGTTAATACAAATATACCAGATATGAATGGAAACCAACCACAGGTATCTCAAGTAATTAATACAAATACAATGACTTATTATGAATATAACAATGAAAATAAAGAAATGAATATACAACTTAAAAATGATGTATCAACAGAAAATAATGTTGTATGGAAAAATGAAGGAAAAGAAAATATAGTTTTAACTTACATTTATGATATAAATGATATTGAAGATATTACATTAAATGAAAAAGTTTCTGTTATATTACAAGATAATACAAAGATTGAAACAGAAATCAAAGATATAAAGATTTTGCAAAATGAGGAAAAAGAAGAGGTTGTAAAAGGTAATATTATAAATACTGAATCAAGTATTAATAAAGGAAAATTGTATCAATCAATTGATAGAACTTTTACAACTGTTTCTACAATAAATGTAAATGCTGCAAATATATTGAATTATCTAAATATAAAAGAAGAAGATGTATTTATTACATCAGAAGAACAAGAATTAGCATCAAATATTGTATATCAAAATACAACAGTAAATAAGGAACAACTATTCAAAGTTTTAGGAGAAAATGGAATCGCAAAAATAATAAATGAATTAGGAGAAACAATAACAACTATATCTTCAACAACACAGGCGGATGAATTAGGAAATATAGTTGTAGATTATGGAGAAGGTCAAAGAGGAATAAGAATAGAAACAAGTGCACCAATAACAGCAGGAAAATTTAATATTATAAATCAAAAAATAATTAAACAGAACAATATTAATACAGTAAAAAATATTGTAGCTTTAAAAAGTAAAGTTTTAGTAGGAACAAATTTAAATGAAGGAAAAGAAACACCTATATTATCTGAAGTGAAGGTTACATTATTAGAAACAGCAACAGATGCAAAAATAGAGATAAATAAAAATGAATTATCAACAGTTATAGAAAATGATGTTGAAATAAAAGCTACTTTAAAAACAAATAATGATATAAATGATTTATATAAAAATCCAATATTAAGAATTGAATTTCCAGAAGATGTAGAAGTAGTTAATATAAATAAACTAGCACTATTATATGATAGTGAATTACAAGGAGAAACTTCTTTACTAGATGGAAGAGTATTAACAATTAAGTTGCAAGGTGAACAAACACGTTATAGTGAAAGTGCAATTGAAGGTCCAACAATTATTATAAATGCTACTCTTAAATTAAATAGAAGATCTGCAACAAAAGATGCACAAATTGCAATGAAATATGAAAACGAAAAAGCAAATTCATATGTAAATAATGGGGTAACTTCAGTACCAATTAAAATTGTTGCACCAACAGATGTTACAACAATTACAACAGTTCCACAATTAGGAATAGAAGAAATTGGTCAAGACAAATCAGCAGAAGTGATGCTAAAAAGAGGACAAGAAGAAAAAGAAATAACACCACAAATAGAAATTATAAATAATAAAGAAAATACAATTTCAGATGTAAAAATTCTAGGAACATTTCCAACAAAGGAAAAACAAGATGCAGTTAATATGAGCTTAACAAGTGGAATAAAAGTACAAAATGCAAAAGTATATTATACTGAAAATAAAAATGCAACAGCAGATTTAGAAAATTTAGAAAATGGATGGAGCGAAGAAATAAAATCTGCAAAAGCTACAGAGAAATACTTAATTGCAGTAGAACAACTTGAATCACAAGAAAGCATAAGTGCAAGTTATGGTGCAAGAATAGCTTCTAATTTAGAATATAATGAGAATGCAGAACAATCTTATGAAGTAACATATAAAGATGCAAAAACAAATATTCAAGATACTGTTAAAGGAACACAAATAAAATTAACAACAGGTGTTGGACCTGTAGTAGACACTAAGGTTACAGCAAAAGTAGGAAGGGATACAATAAAAAATGGTGATACAGTAGTAGCTGGTGAAGTTATAAGATATACAGTTGAAGTTGAAAATACTGGTTCAGAAGATGCAGGAAATGTTAATATTACAGCTTTAGTACCAGAGGGTACAACATATGTAGAACCAAAAGAAGAATTTGGAATTGCAGGAGCTTCTTATTATAAAGAAATAATAGATAAAAAGAATTATGAGAATAAAATTGATAATTTGAAAGTTGGAGAAAAGCAAACTTTTGAATATGATGTTAGAGTAAATTCAGACATTAAAGACGGAAATATAACTAATAAGTCTACTATTAAATATAGAGATGTTATAAAGGATTCAGAAGAATTAAAGGCATCATCAAAGTCAGGAGATTTAAGAGTTAGTGTTAAAAGGTTATCTACTGATGATGGTTTTGAAACAAATGGTACTATTAAATATTATGTATTGGTAGAAAATATTTCAGATACAGAACAGAAAAATGTTAAACTTAATTCTCACTTATCAAGTGGTGTTAAAGTAATAAACAATACTGTAGATTTACTTTATGAAGGAATTGATGAAGAATTAACTAATCAAAATGAAGATGAAGTTATAAAATCAAAGGAAATAGAATATAAAGATGAAATAGATTTAGAAACATTTGAACCAAGACAAATGAAATTACTATATTTTACATTGACTCCAGAAAAAAATGGAAAAATAGATATATCTTTTGATGTAAAACAAAAAGACAATAAATATAGATCAAATTTATGGGAAGATGAAATTAAATCAAGAGAAGCAAATATTTCTATTTCAAGTAATCAAGAAAAATATGTAAAAAGTGGAGATTTATTAAGTTATACTTTGAATGTAAAAAATTTAGGTAATGCAGATACATATGGATTATTTATAGTTGACCAAATTAACCCATTATTAAAAATAGAAAGAATTATAGTAAATGGGCAAGAAGATGAATTACCAGAAAATAATGAAGTAGTTGTAGAGTTAAATATGAAGGGACAAGAAGAGTCAGTAGTTGAAATACAAACTACAGTAAAAGATATAGAAGATACAAGTGAGGCAACTACAATATCTAATAAGGCTATAGTAGAATATAAAGGAGAGCAAGTTGCCAAAACAGAAGAACTAACACATATAATTGAAGCAAAAACACAACAAAATGGTGGAAACGGAGAAGAAGATGAAAATGGTAATGGCAATAGCAATGGAGGAACAGCTAATAAAGATAATAATATAGCTAGTGGAAGTAGAATTATAAGTGGTATAGCTTGGTTTGATGAAAATAAAAATGGTAAAAAGGACGATAATGAAGGTACTTTAAGTGGAATTAAAGCTAATTTATTAAATGTTGAAACAAATAAGTTAGTAAAAGATACATCAGGAAAAGTACTTGAAGCTACAACATCAGATAATGGAACTTATATATTAAATAATATAGAAAACGGTAAATATATTGTAGTATTTAATTATAATAAATCAGAATACGGATTAACAAAATACAAAGTTGATGGAGTAGAAGAAAGCAAGAACTCAAATGCTACAATGAATGATTTACAAATAGAAGAAAATAGCTCAAAAGTAGCATCAACAGATATAATTCAAATAGATAATAACAATATAGCTGATATAAATATTGGATTAATAAAATTAGAAAATTTTGACTTAAAGCTAGATAAGTTTGTAAGTAAAGTAGTTGTACAAAATGCATCAGGAACATCATCTACAGAATATACAGATAGTACAATGGCGAAAGCAGAAATTCATTCTAAACATATTAATGGTTCAACAGTATTAATTGAATATAAAATAAGAGTAACAAATGTTGGTGAAGTAGATGGATATGTTAAGAGTATAGTAGACTATATGCCAAGTGATTTAAAATTTAGTTCTGAATTAAATAAAGATTGGTATCAATCAGGGGCAAATTTATATAATGAAAGTTTAGCTAATGATAAAATAATAGCAGGAGAAGCAAGAGAAATTAAATTAACATTAACAAAAACAATGACAGAAGATAATACAGGTTTAGTTAATAATACTGCGGAAATAGCGGAAGCATATAATGAGTTAGGTTTACAAGATAGTAATTCAACACCAGGAAATAAAACTCAAGGAGAAAATGATATGGGTTCAGCAGATGTTATTATAAGTATAAAAACAGGAGAAATAATATTCTACACAACATTAATAACAGTAATTATAATTACATTGTTAAGTGTAATTACTATACCTATTATAAAAAAATCAAGAAAAAATAAAACAAGACATAAATTTGATAAAATATAGGAAGAAAGGAGGGAAAATATGAGTATAAAAATAAGAAAAATAGTATTAATTATAATAATGTCATTTAGTATATTGTCATGTTTAACTATTAAATCAAATGCTACTAATCATAGACAAAATTATAATGTAGCATTTAAAGATACAAGTATAGGCGACAAATTTGTCCTTTCAAAGAATGAATATGATAGGGATGGATTTACAAAATTATTTTGTATTGAACATGAAGATTCATTAAGTCGTTATTCATATCATACATACAAAGTTGTTAATAAAATTACAATTGAAGGTAGTCGTGTATCAGGAACTGCAAAAGATGGAACTTATATAAGTATTCCAGATAGCAAAATAAGTGCTAAATTAGCAGCAGCAGTACATTATGCAAGTGCAGGTTCACAACGTAGAAATGCTGTATGGTATTATATGTATGATTGGGTAAAAGCTATTCAAAGCGAATTTAAAGGAGTTAGTACAAAATATGTAAAAGATAAAAATGAAGGGCTTAATAGAACAATAAGAAATAGAGTTAACAATTATGTTAAAAGATTAAATAAAGAAACTACATCTGCAGATGCATATATAAAAGATAATAGTGGTACTATTGAAGTTGAAAAATCTGAAGAAAATAATACAAAATACGTTAAAATTGGTCCATATAATTTAGATTTTGAGCCTGAACTTGATAGTATAGTAGTAAAAGGAAAAAGAATAGGAAATTCAAATGAAATAACAGTAAATAATGTGAAATTTAAACAAAGTGGAAAATTAATAAGTAATGCTAGTGAGATAGATTCAGGAGTTAAATTCTATATTTTAATACCATTAAACAAAAATATTGAAGAAATAACAAGAATAGATTTAAAAACAAAACAAACTACACCAGAAAACTTAATAAAAGCATATATCACATTTCTAAAAACAGGTAATGGAAATGAAGCATGGCAAAATCTTTCTCTTATAAGAACAAAATCAGAAGGAGGAGGTAAGCCAGAAAGCAAAAGTTTAACACTTCCTAAACAAAAATTGTTAGGAAACATTATAATAAAGAAAATAGATAAAAATAATAATACAATAACACTAAATGGAGTAGGATTTAAAGTAAAAAATAATGATACAAATTTATGGATAAAAAAAGAAGCAAACGGTGTTATGAATTATGTATCTAATGAATCAGAGGCAACAGAATTTATTACAAGAAATAATGGTACAATTCCAATAAATAATGTAATTGTTGGAGACTATGAAGCTAAAGAAACAACAATGCCATATTATGGATATGAGATGGTGTATAATGATAAAAATAAAACAGTAGTAAAAGGGTGCAAAACTTCAACAATGACAATTGAAAATGAGCAAAAATATATTAATCTAGGTGGATATGTATGGTTAGATGTAGTAGCAGGTAAAGCAGATACAAGAAATGATTTATATGATAATGGAGAGACAAGAGTAAGTGGTGTAGAAGTACATTTAATGGAAGGAACAACTATTTTAAAAACAGCATATACAGATAGTAATGGTTCATATCAATTTAATGAAGTATTAACAGAAAATTTAGGTAAATATCATATAGAATTTATATATAATGGACTAACATATACAAATGTAATTCCACATATAGATGTATCTAATGGATCAAAAGCAGCTGAAAATGCAACTACAAGAACAAACTTTAATAAACAATTTAATGTAATAGAAAATGCTGGATCACAAACTACTGGAGTTGCAAAGGATACTTCAGATAAAACAACATATAATTTAAATTACAACATAGCTGATCATAAAGCAACCCTAAATGATAGATATACAATAAATCAATTTACAATAAATAATGCCAATACAAATGAAACCGGATATTCTATTTTAAATGAATATAATACTCTAAAAGCTAATGGTACAATAATTGATAGAATTGATAATATAAATTTAGGTTTATATGAAAGAGAACAACCAGATTTAGCAATAGTAAAAGATGTACAAAATGTAAAACTTTCAATTAATGGAAAAGAACATATATATGAATATGCACAAAGATTTAATCATCCAGATGCATATGAATATAATGGCGATACAGATATGTTTAATGTAGGTGTAAAATGGAAATCAGGATATGCATCACAAACATATTCAAGAGCTATTTATAAATCAGATTATACATGTACAGCTATAGAAAATACTGACAGAGAGTTAAAAGTTTATATAACTTACAAAATAGGAATTAAAAATGAATCTACTAGTGTAACTGCAAAAGTTAATGATATAGTTGACTATTATAGTTCAACATATGAATTTGACAGTTCAAAAGATAGTTTAGTAGGTGCATATGATGACTATAGAGATGGAAATGTAGCAGGAAATAGACTTAATGTAAAAAAATCAAATGGTAGCAATGGTTATGATAAAGCTATAATTGATACAAATTTATCTATAGATGCACAACATCAAGAAAATGTATATTTAGTATTCAAATTAGATAAAGATGATGTATTACATATATTAGGTGATGAGGAATCTAATACAACAGCAACTAATGAATTGCTATATAATACAGCAGAAATAAATTCATATTCTATTTATAAAGATGGAAATCCATATGCAGGTATAGATAAAGACTCAGCACCAGGAAATATGACATTAGGAAATGAAGATACATATGAAGATGACACAGACAGAGCACCAGGATTTAAATTAGAAGCTGCAGATGCAAGAGAAATGACAGGTACAGTATTTTATGATGAAACATCAGGTAAATTGTTAACAGGGCAAGTAAGACAGGGAGATAGTATATTTAATGACAATGAAAAAGGAATTAGCAGAGTAAATATAAAACTTATAGAAACTTCAGGAACAGGAGTAGTATATTATTATAATAATGAAACTAACAGTTTCACAGATGAAAATGGAAACTTCAGATTTACAGGATTTATACCAGGAGATTATGAAGTTCAGTATGAATGGGGAGGTCAAACAGTTAATGGCAGAGTAATAAATGTACAAGACTATAAAGGAACTGTTTATGATAAGACTAGAGATACTGAAAACAAATCAAACAAAGATTGGTATAAAGGAACAGGTAAAAATGATCCAAATACAAGATATTCAGATGCAATAGATGATTATAAGACTAGACAAGAAATTGATGAGGAAATTAAAGAAGTTAAAAATGATAGTGTAACAACTAAAGAGAAAATGATTTCTACTACACATACAATGGGAATTGGAGTAGAATATCAAACTACATTTTCAGCATCATCAGGAGACAAATATATATATCAGATTAAGAATATTGATTTTGGTATTGTTGAAAGAGCAAGACAAAACATTAATGTAACAAAACGAGTAGAAAGTATGAGAATAGTACTTCGTAATGGTCAAGTAATAACAGATGTTACTTTTGATGAAAATGGAAATATTAACGGACAAAAAGATCATATGGTGTACTTACCACCAGATATGAAAACATTACCAGATGATCAAAATATTAAAACATCAAGAGGTACTATAAAAGTAGAACTTGATAATGAATTATTACAAGGTGCAAGAGCAGAAATAGGATATGCAATTGAATTTAATAATAATAGTGAACTAGATTACTTAACAGAGCAATTCTATAAATTTGGTGAACAAGGAGGAGAATCTGTAAAGATTGGATTACCTACAGTAATAGATTACCTAGATAGTGATTGGTCATTTGAAACAGACAAAAATGGTGATAACTGGAAAATGATAACATTAGAAGAATTGAAATTAGATAATAGTATAGTAATTAGCGATAATGTAACATCAAATAAAGATGAAAATGCTGATGAAGATATTAATAGTAGGATAATTTTAAAAACTGATAAGTTATCAGAAAAAATAGCACCAAATACAAAAAATAAAGTAATGTTAAATGTGTCTAAAATATTAACTTCAACAGAAGATATAACATTAGATAATGAAACAGAAACGATACAGGTATCAAAGACAGGAGGTTCTAAAATACCAACTATACCAGGCAACTATAAACCTGGAACTATGGAATTAGAAACAGATGGTTCTGTGGCAGAAACATTAATTATAACACCAAGCACAGGTGGTAACCTAGCATTTGTATTACCAGTAGTAATTGGAATAGTTGCATTAGTAATACTAGGTTCAGGAATATTTATAATAAAGAAAAAAGTTATTGACATTGATAAAAAGTAAATAAAACTAATTCTTTATATGATAAAATAGCATCTCATTTTGAGATGCTATTTTTTATACAAATTGCAAATAAATTAAATATATAGTAAAATATGTACTAAGTAACAAAATACTTATTGATATATAAATGAAAAGAGGAATAATATGGATAAGCAAATAAAAGAAAAGACGAAAAATGTCGAAAATGGGTTAAAAGTAATATTTAAAAAAATAGAAGATATATGTGAAAAAAATAGTGAAAAAGTATTACAAGCTTTTCAAGAGTGTAATTTACAGGAAGTACATTTGAATTCTTCTACAGGATATGGAATAGATGAAGCAGGAAGAAATAAAATAGAAGAAATATATGCAAAGATATTTAAAGCAGAAGATAGTTTAGTAAGAACACAATTAATATCAGGAACACATGCATTAGCAGTTACACTATTTGCATTATTAAGACCTAATGATACAATGTTAAGCATAACAGGACAGCCATATGATACACTTCAGACAGTAATAGGAACAGGTAAAGAAGTAAGTAATAGTTCGCTAAAATCTTTTAATATAAATTATGAGCAAATAGAATTGAAAAATAATGATTTTGATATAGAAAAGATTAAAGAGAGACTAAAAGGTAATGATATAAAATTAGTAGAGATCCAAAGATCAAGAGGATATTCAACTAGAAAAAGTCTAACAATAGAAAAGATAGAAAAAGTTATTACGGAAATAAGAAAAGTAAATAAAGAAGTAATAATTATGGTAGATAATTGTTATGGAGAATTTGTCCAAGACAGAGAACCTATAGAAATAGGAGCAGATATAGCAGTAGGGTCACTTATGAAAAATTTAGGTGCAGGAATTGCAACATCAGGTGCATATATAGTAGGAAGAAGAGACTTGATACAACTATGTGCTGAGAGATTAACATCTCCAGGAATAGGAAAAGAAATAGGACCATCGTTAAATCAAAATCCACTGCTATTAAAAGGTCTGTTTTTTGCACCAAATGTAGTTGCAAATAGTGTAAAAACTGCAGTGTTTGCAAGTAAATTACTTGAAGATTTAGGATATAAAGTTGAACCAAAATATGATGAAATAAGAGCAGATATAGTTCAAACTATTGAATTAGGTTCAGAAGAAAAATTAGTAAAGTTTTGTCAGGGAATTCAAAAAGGGTCACCAATAGATTCAAATGTAATTCCATTTCCAAGTGATATGGGAGGGTATGAAGATAAAGTAATTATGGCAGCTGGGACATTTACTCAAGGATCAACAATTGAATTAAGTTGTGATGGTCCAATTAGAGAACCATATATTGCATATATGCAAGGTGGACTTACTTATGAATATGGAAAATTAGGAATATTAAAAGCAATAGAAGAAATGCAAAAATCGTTATAAAAAGAGAGGATTTAGATGAAAGTAATAGTAATTGGTGGTGGACCTGCTGGAATGATGGCAGCCATAACCTCTGCACAAAATGGTAATAATGTAATTTTATATGAGAAAATGCAATCATTAGGAAGAAAATTATTAATAACAGGAAAAGGAAGATGTAATATTACATCTTCTTTAGCAAATGATAAATTAATAGAAAATGTTCCTGGAAATGGTAGATTTTTATATAGTTGTTTTCAAAATTATACAAACCAAGATATAATTAAATTTTTAGAAGAAGAGGGTTTAGAAGTAAAAGAGGAAAGGGGAAATAGGATATTTCCTGTAACAGATAAATCTTTAGATGTACTTAAATGTTTTACAAATAAATTAAAAAAGTATAATGTACACATACAATATAATTCAAAAATAGAAAAAATATTGACTAGAAAAAGTAAGGAAGGTATTGAGGTAGAAGGAGTAAAAGTTAATGTAAAAACTGTATATGCAGACAAAATTATACTTGCAACAGGTGGGAAAAGCTATCCATTAACAGGTTCTACTGGAGATGGATATAAAATTGCAAGAGACATTGGACATACAGTTACACAAATAAAACCTTCATTAGTACCATTGGAAATATATGAAAAACAACTATGTAATGAATTACAGGGACTTAGTATAAAAAATATATCTATTAAATGTATAGATGAAAGTATAAATAAAGTTATATATAATGAATTTGGGGAGATGTTATTTACACATTTTGGTGTATCAGGACCAATTATTTTAAGTTGTTCATCACATTTAGTTAGATATAAAAATATAGAAGAAAAAATGAAAAATAAAGATTTAAAAATTATAATTGATTTTAAACCAGCACTTTCAATAGAAAAACTAAATGAAAGAATAAATAGAGATTTTCAAGAATTTAAAAATAAGGAGTTTAAGAATAGCCTAAACAAGTTGCTTCCACGTAAATTAATTAATACAGTGATAAGAAAAAGTGGAATTAACCCAAGCAAAAAGGTAAATGAGATTAAAAAGGAAGAAAGAAAGAAAATTGCGGAATTATTAAAAAATTTTGAGTTGGAAGTTAAAAAATTTAGACCAATAGATGAAGCAATTATTACAAGTGGTGGAATTTCTATAAAAGAAATAAATCCGAAAACAATGGAGTCAAAGTTAGTATCAGGTTTATATTTTGCAGGAGAAATAATAGATGTAGATGCGTATACAGGCGGATTTAATTTGCAAATTGCATATTCAACAGGATTCGTTGCAGGAAATCTAAATTAATAATTATTATTGAAGTGCAATATAGAATATTAATTATAAATATTTTATAGTTTTACTTATTATAAATGTAATTATAATAAAGAAAGGAAAGAAATGGAAGAATTTTATACAATTATTGAAAATGTTCAAACGGAAATTGTAGAAAAAAAGTCAAAATTTTTATGTAGTTTATTTTATGTAGAAAATATACAACAAGCAAATGAATATATACAAAAAGTAAGAAAAAAATATTTTGATGCAAAACATCATTGTATTGCATATAGAATTATTGAAGATAACAAAATTATAGAGAAATGTAGTGACGATGGAGAACCTTCAGGCACAGCTGGAGCACCTATTATGAATATTTTAAAAAAACAACAGTTATTAAATGTATTAGTAGTTGTGACTAGATATTTTGGAGGTATATTATTAGGTACAGGTGGGTTAGTTAGAGCATATTCTGATAGCACAATAATGGCTATAAACTCTGCAGAAATGTTACAAAAAGTTTTAGGTCAAGATATAGAAGTTAGTTTGGATTATCCATTTTTAGAGAATTTTAAGTATTATTGTAAAAAAAATGGTATAAATATAACAAAAATAAATTATGCAGAAGAAATTGTTTGTAGAATAGAAGTAGATTTAAATGTAAAACAAAGATTAATTAATGATTTTAATGGAAAAAAAATTAATTTAAAATATATAAGGGAGTTATCTATAAAATATATTTCGAAAAGTATACCAAAATAAAACTTTTATAAAATATTTGGCACATATTTCAATATATTATTGCGAAACCTCGAATAAGATAATATAATACACATTGTAAAATTTTTACAGTATATATTATATTTTTAGGAGGTAATTATGAAAGAAAAGATTTCTGTAGTTATTGCAGATGATAATCAACAATTTAGTCACACATTGTCAAAACTTATAAATAAACAAGAGGATATGGAAGTTATAGGAATAGCCAAAGATGGTAATGAAGCAATAGATATAGTATCAAAAAAAGAACCAGATATTTTATTATTAGATGTTATCATGCCACATTTAGATGGTTTGGGAGTACTTGAAAGTATGAATATCATAAAAACTAATAAAAAACCAGTTTGTATAATGTTATCAGCTGTTGGACAAGACAAAATAACACAAAAAGCTGTATCTTTAGGAGCAGAATATTATTTAGTAAAGCCTTTTGATATAGATGTATTAATTAAAAGAATAAGAGATATTAAGTTTTTTAAACCAACTCAAAATATTAATAGCTTTATAAATAAAGATTCTAAACAACAATATATAGATTTGCCTAAAGATAAGGCAAAAAGAGAAGAAAATTTAGAAGCTTTAGTTACAAATATAATTCATGAAGTTGGAGTACCAGCACATATTAAAGGATATCAATATTTACGAGAAGCAATTATGATGGTTGTTAATGATATTGAGGTGATTAATCAAATAACTAAAAGTTTATACCCTCAAATAGCATATAAATTTAATACTACTCCAAGTAGAGTAGAAAGAGCAATAAGACATGCAATTGAAGTAGCATGGGGAAGAGGTCAACAAGAAGCAGTTGAGAGAATTTTTGGTTATACAATTTCTGCATCTAAAGGTAAGCCTACAAATTCTGAATTTATAGCAATGATTGCTGATAAATTAAGGTTAGAGTTGAAAAGTGCATAAAAATTATAAGATATTTAAAAAGACTAAAAAAGAAGTATATAATAAAAGTAATTTTAGAAAATATAAATTATTTTAAGTTTTTAATTTATTTTCAAATTACTTTTATTATATACTTTTATAATTTTAAGTAAAATTATAATCTGTCCAATTTAAATTTTTGAGCTTTTGATAGATTTCCTTTATACATCTGAATATTTGTACCATTACTTGTCTGACCAGCTACAATATCTATATTTAAACAATTACATACTGAAATTAAGTAATAATAACCATCTCCAGATTCTTTTATAAACCATTGTTGAGCCGTACTATTATTGCTATCGTAAACTTGAACATTAGCACCATTATTTTTATCGGCACCAAACACATCAAGAACTAAATTATTATTTATTTGACTACTTATTTTGTAATAGCCATCTTTTAAATAGGTTATATTCCAAATTTGTGCATTAGAAGCATTATAATCATATAATTGTACATTTGTTCCACTTTTATTAGCTCCCGAGTAAACGTCTAAAACTTTATTATAATCCAAAGAAGATCTTATTACATAACTTCCATCTTCTATTGTTTTGTCTTGTTTATCCAATTTAAATTTTTGAGCTTTTGTTGCATTTCCCTTATACATTTGAATATTTGTACCATTACTTGTTTGCCCAGCTACAATATCTAAATTTAAATCATTACATGCTGAAATTAAGTAATAGTAACCATCTCCAGATTCTTTTATAAGCCATTGTTGAGCCTTACTATTATTACTATTGTAAATTTGAACATTAGCACCATTATTCTTATCGCTACCAAACACATCAAGAACTAAATTATTATTTAGTTGGCTACTTATTTTATAATAGCCGTCTTTTAAATAAGATATGTTCCAAACTTGAGCATTAGAAGCATTATAATCATATAATTGTACATTTGTTCCACTTTTATTAGCTCCCGAGTAAACATCTAAAACTTTGTTATAATCTAAAGAAGATCTTATAACATAATTTCCATTTTCTATTTTAGCTAAATTATCTTTATCTGTATTATCTTCTTTTTTATTAATTACATTATAAGTAAATGTATTAGAAAATCCTTCATAAGTGATAGTAGCATTAAATGTGCCTACTTTATCTGTATTAAAATTTGTAAGTATATAATTATTTATTTCTTTTTGTCCTTTTGTATAGTTAGCAATTACCTTTAATCCTGTTTTATCTAAAGTTTCTCCTATTTCATAAGTGACTTTAGTAGGTGGTGTAATATTCAAAGAGATTAAACTATTTGTAGTTTCTTTAGCTTTAATTAATAAAATATTATTTAGTCTTTTAATACCAACATAAATAGTGTTATTTAAAGATACTAAAGAAGTGTCATATGAAGATGAGCCTGTATCAACAATTGTCCCTTCCATTATAAATTTTTTAGTATCTTCATGATAAGAATAAGTATATAAATTATTATTATTAGTACCTAATATATATAAGTTTCCTTGACTTACGACTATATTAGGAAAAGATAAGGCAATTGAAGTTGAAATTGTTTCCCAATTATTGCCATCAAATTTTTTCATAGATAATTTATTATTATTTAAATCAGTTCCTAATATAATATATAGTTTGTTATCTAATGACTTTAGATCATAGGTATTTATATTAATACCAGTATTAATTTGACTAAATATATTATTGTCATATTGATATAACAATATATCGTCATTCATATTTTTGATTGAGACATGAACCTTATGATTGATTTCACAGATTTTTGGAATACCATTTACTCCACTATAATAAACTCCAATTTTAGTAATGGTAGTATTATTTAATACATATAGAATTGCGTTATCATATGTAGAACCAGCAATATATATCTTATTATTTATAACAGATATATCAAAGTCATTTAAAGTTTCTTGATAAGAGCATAGTAAAGCCCAAGTATTAAGGGTGTCATTCCATTTATATATATTAATTGCATTAGTATTATTTGCTATTATGTATAATTCATTATTTAATTCTGCTAGTTTAATATTTGTAAGTACTTCTGTTTTTATATTACTGTAAGTGCCCTTTGTAATCCACTGGTTATTTTCTAAAACTTGTGTATATATTTTATTATTTCCGTAAGATAAAGAATAGAGTTTATTTTTATATTTTGTAATAGCAATTTTCTTATTAGTATTTTCATTTCCTCCTATTAAATCAGGAAGATTTTTATTTTCCCATAAATCAAAATTATCTTCTTTTGGTATTTCTACATCTAGTGTCATATATTCTCCATCAGTTTTAGATACATTTTTTATTACAATTCCAGAATTACTTCCATCTGAAAAAGTAAGGGCTCCATCTGATAATCCTAAATTCATATCAGAACTACCAATACTAGTTCTACCAGATTCAGCTGAAAGATAAGCATTGGCAGCTCGTACTTGCTCTGAGTCATAAGCATTTTGTGGTCGAAACACATAAACTCCTGTTTTTCCATAGTTGTTGCTATAACCTTCGACAGTAGTATCTACTCTATAAACAATAATTCCAGAACCACCTATATATCTATCTAATATATCTTCACTAATACCAAATTCTTTCCTCCTATATTCAACAATGAAATATTCATAATCATTTAAAGGAGATTTTAAAATAAAAGCCTGATTCCCGTCTTTATTAGATTGTAAATCTAATCTCAATGTTTTACTTTCAGTAACTGTTTCTATATCAACCCAATTAGTTATAGCCTTTCTTAAATAAGCAAGAGGGTAAGGCATACCTGAATTAGCAGAAGCCATAATATCCCAAGTATAAACTGGATAATCATCTGTTGTTTCGCTTCGATATAAATCAGGATATCCTAACGAATGTAAAAATTCATGTGCTATAACTCCTGAATTTGTATTTTCTATAGAGGCGGTGTTAACAATATTATAAGTTCCTATGTTTTTATTCAGATATTCTTTAGAGCCTGGGTAATCAGATTTATGTGATACAAAAGTTGAGTGATTTGTTGCTGTATAATTCTCTCTATCTTTAATGATAATTGTTAAATTATCAATACAACCATCACCATTGTAATCAACTATTTGGTTATTAATTGATGGATAGTTAGCAATAATTTGGTCAATTAATTCTGTATCATTGTTTCTTGAATAAGAATCTTTAATATTTATATTTAATTTAATTGGTTTAATAACTCCATTTTCTACCTGTGGAAAGATATTTTTTGCATTGAATTTTCCATATGATATTTCCTTTAAATAATTTGTAAAACATCGTTTATTTTGACCATCATATAGATTTATAAGAAAAGTGCTTTTATCTTCATAATATTTTAAATCTTTTTCCATTTCTTCATTTGTACCATCATAATAAGCAAAGAAAACTAAATTTGCAAAATTTTCAGCTTGTTTATTTGATGCTTTCGCATTGACCAATATAGGACAACTAGCAAATAAAATAAACAAAATAACAAGTATTGTTTTTTTCACACTATCACCTCAAATTTATTAAATGAGACGATTGAGACCTGTCCCAATCGTCTCATTTAGAATCATCGTTTAATTAAAATTCTTTAAAAAATCCATATTCACTACCAGAAGTAGTTCTGCCTCTATAAATGTAACCATTATATATACCACCATTATCATCATTAAGATTAACATTAATAGACATATCATAAACAAATTTCTGGTTTAAATTATTAACAATATGAATTTTAAAATTTACAGTATAATTTACATCCTCCAAATTAATATTAGTTTCTTGAAGAATTTTACCATTAAAAGAAACTGTACTTGAACCTTCAGAAACAGAATAATTTGTTAGTAAATCTTTGTTTAAATATCCTAAAGTTATAGGGTTTGAGCAATCTGTGTAAAATGAAGGTTTAGAATAGTCCCTATTTTCATTTTCAGAATTTGTATTAATAATATTAAAGTCAATACGGTTATTTTCTGGAGACTCAATATCATTATATTTTCCAAAACTTAAAGGACTTTTATAATTTAACAATTTCGATCCTATATCAGAATTGGAGTTAATTACAATATTATCAATATACAATTCTTTAACAGTATTTTCATTTGTTAAATCAGTAATATAGCTAGTATTGTCTATATAGATTGATAAATCAGTATATTGTGAAATGCTCATGTTTTTTAAAGATTGGTCTTCTGATTTATCAACAGCTGTTGCACTACTATATAACAATATTTTTTGTATATTAAATATTGAATTTTCATTTTCATCTGATATTTCAATCATTTGATTTGCAAATCTATTTTTTGCAGATGAAGAAGATAATACAAAAATGTAATACAATATAAATGTAATAAATGCAAAAATGATTAAAATTGCAAATGCTAGTTTTACGTTTTTTATTCTAAAATCAAATTTTTTCATAGGTAACTCCTTTTAAAAAGTATAAAACTTAAAGTCTATTGTATAATAATTCCATGTAAGAGTAAACTTTCTTATGCCATTCTGTATCACTAGCATATCTTGTATTAACTCCAGATAATGTAGGTCCATTATAATACCAAGCAGCAGCTTTTTCTCCATCATAAATTGATGTTCCTGATGGATTAATATAATATTTTACAAGTGATTTAGCTACTGTATCGATTCCTTCTGAATAACTTTCAAATTGGAAAGAAGATTCATAAGGAGTTGAATCATATGATCCATATCCAAATAAATTGTTTTTATCTTTAGCAATTTGAGAAGTTCCCCAACCACTTTCATGTATAGCAATAGAAGCTAAGAAAATACCATTAATATTATATTTCTTTTCTGCATTATAGAAAGCAGTATAGTTATCTTGGAATATTTTATTAGTATCTTTAGGCAATGCAGTAAATATTTTTTTATAATCATTTAGTGTTAAACCACTAGGTTTGTTTAATTCCATATCTATATTAACTTTAATAAGAATTCTTTGTATTCTATTTTTTTCTACAATATTTGGTGTTGAATAAGAAGATGTTAATTGAGATGTTTTTAAATAGCCTTCTATATTATCAAAAGATACTTTACACCATTCTTCATTTGGTAATTCTAATAATTTAACATCTAAACTTTTTTTAATTTTAGCAACTTCTTTAGAAGAATCATCAGCAGTTTCTTTTAAAGATGCCTCATCAGATAAGTACATTATATCTCCAATATGAACTCTATGTTTTGCTAAAAATTCAGATGTACCTCTATCAATTATTTTTGATACTGGAGGTGTAATTCCTTCTTTAGCTAAAATAATTTCTTCTATAAAAGAACCATTTTCATATGTTTTTACAACTGTTACATTTTCTTTACCAAGAACACCTTCTTGGACAATTACTTCTTCACCTTTTGGAAGAGTAGCATTATTTTGATATGTTGTTTCAAATTCTACATCTCTTTCCTCAATTGCTTGTTCTTTTACACGATCCATGTCAGCATTCTCAGAAATAATATTCTGAATGTTTAGTCTATGTCTATTTAATTCATATTCTGAAATGTTTTCAGGCTTTTCTACTTTAGCATAACTTTCACTAAATATAGTATTTTTAGGAAATAGAATTGCCATTGAAACAATTAAAATAGAACATCCTATTATTATATGCGATAATTTTAAGTCATCAGATTTATATGTAGTATTTTTAGAATTTCCAAACCCAAAATTAGATGAAAAAGAGTTTTTGGATTTTTTAGGTATTCTAGTTTGAACATGTGAATGTGGATTACGTTGAATCTCTTGTAATTCCTTAAATACTTCTGATAGATTTCTTGTTTCTTCATTGAAAGAGTTTTTATTATCTAACATAGGTTTTCGCCCTTTCTAATTAATAATATAATTACAAATTTATTATACAATAACAATTAGCTAATGTCTATAAATTTTTACAAAAAAACGCAATATAGAAAAAATTTCTAGCTAATATTCAATTTTAAATTAAAATAAAAAAGTCAAAATTTAAATAAAAAAATAACTTGCAAAAAAAAAAAATTGTTATATAATATAGCTAAATAAAAGTCGAAATAAAGTAACAGAGGTGAATTAAGTGGACTTTAAAGAAATAGAAAAATCTATAGGTTATACTTTTAAAAATAAAGAATTATTAAAAAGGGCTTTTACACATACTTCTTATGCATATGAAAATAAATTAGTAAGTAATGAAAAATTAGAATTTTTAGGAGATAGTATATTAGAATTTATTTCAAGTGAATATATTTATAACGAATATGAAAAACTACATGAAGGAGAAATGACAAAAGTAAGAGCTACAGTGGTATGTGAGAATAGTCTTTATAAAGTTGCTAAAAAGCACAATTTTGGAGAATTCTTATATTTAGGGAAATCAGAAAGAAAAACAGGAGGGAAAAATAGACCAGCAGTTTTAGAAGATAGTGTAGAAGCTGTTATTGCTGCGATATATTTAGATGGAGGAATTGAACCAGCAAGAAAGTTTATTGTTGAAAATTTAAAAAATGAAATAGAACAAGCAAGTAAACATGTTGGTGATAAAGACTATAAAACAGTTTTACAAGAAAAACTGCAAGAAGATGGAGAAGTAGAAATTGTTTATGAAATAATAAATGAAAGTGGACCAGATCATAATAAAGAATTTGAAGCAGAAGTAAAATGCAATGGGAAGCTATTAGCAAGTGGAAAAGGTAAAAGTAAAAAAGAAGCACATATGAAAGCAGCAAAAAAAGCATTAAAAAATTTAAAATAGAAAAGAGGAACAAAATGAAAAAGCAATATATTATACCAGTTTTTATACCACATTTAGGTTATGAAAATGATTGTATTTTTTACAATCAGAATTCAATTAATGGTAAAAGAGAAAAAATGACAAAAAAAGAAGTTAAAGAAATAATTGAAACTAATCTAAAAAATTTGAAAGAAGAAGATGCACAAATAGAAATAGCCTTTTTGGGAGGAAGTTTTACAGCAATTGACAATAAAGAGCAAGAAGAATTGCTACAAATAGGTTATGAATATATAGAAAAAGGTATTGTAGACAGTATTAGAATATCAACAAAACCAAATTATATAAACAAAGAAGTTTTAAAAAAATTTAAAAAATATAAAGTAAAAACCATTGAATTAGATGTTCAATCAGCAAATGATTATATACTAAAGAAATCTAACAAAACATATAATTTTAAAGATGTTAAAAAAGCATCAAAATTGATTAGATGGAATGGATTTAAATTAGGACATCAAATGATGATAGGTTTACCAGAAAGTACAAGAATTGATGAAATTAATACTGCAAAAAAATTAATTAAATTGAGACCAAAAATGATAAGAATATATCCAGTATTAGTAGTAAAAAATACGAAATTAGAACAAGATTTAAAAGAAGGAAGATATGAAGCACTATCTGTAATTCAAGCAGTAGAAATTTGTAAACAATTAGTTAGAATGTTTGATAATAAAAAAATAGACATAATTGGCATAGATTTGCAAAACACAGAAGAAATATCAAATTCAATTGAAGAAAAAAATGAAATAGTAGCAGGTCCATATCATCCAGCATTTAGACAACTTGTAGAGACATCAATGTGGTATGATGCTGTTTTAGAAAAAATAAAAAAACTAAATGTTAAAGTAAAACAAGTCGAAGTTATTGTTAATCCAAATGATGCAAATCAAGTAATAGGTTATAAGAACGAAAATGTATTAAAACTAAAAGAAACTTATGATGTAGATATGACAATAAAACAAGATGAAAATATAAAACAAGGTAAGATAAAATTAAAAGTTACACAAACATATAATGACTTTTTAGAAGAATAGGATGTTTATTAATAAATTTTAACAAAATGTATAAACTCTCCTTATTTATAGATAATATAAATAAGGAGAGTTTATTATAAAATGAAAAATAATTTAATTAGGAATATTTTAATAAACATTTTTTTAACTATACTAGGTTCTTTTATAATGGCTGTTAGTGTTTCATTATTTTTATTACCAAATCAGTTATCATCAGGAGGAATTACAGGTATTGCAACAATTACTTACTATTTATTTAAATTACCTATGGGTATAGTAATACTTTCTATAAATATTCCCTTATTTATAATTGCAATGTATAAAGTAGGAAGAGGTTTCTTCTTAAAATCTATAATAGGAACTATATCTTTGTCAGTTTTTATAGACATATTAGATAAATTTCCATCATTAACACAAGATAGATTTTTAGCATGTGTATATGGTGGAATTATAATGGGAATTCGGAACAGCTATTTTATTTAAAGCAAATGCATCTACGGGTGGAAGTGATTTAATTAGTTATATCACAAAAGAATATAAGCCAACAGTACAATTAGGAAATGTTTTAATAATAATTGATACGGTAGTTATTATATTAAATATGATATTTTTTAAAGAAATAGAAATAGGATTATATTCTGCAATTACAATATATTTAATGGGTAAAATAATAGATATTTTATTTGAAGGTGTATATTTTACTAAATTAATTTTTATTATTTCTGATAAGAGTTCCGAAATTTCTAAAGAAATTGAAACAAATATAAAAAGAGGGGTTACAGCTTTATATGGTAAAGGTATGTACAAAAATGAAAAAAAATTGATTTTAATGTGTGCTGCTTCAAGAAATAATGTTCCTAAAATAAAAATAGCAGCAAGAAAAATTGACCCAAATAGTTTTATAGTTATTACTAATTCGAGAGAAGTAGTTGGACTTGGATTTAAAAATTAATAGCCACTGGTTCGAGGTTGCCACTGGTTCCGGGTTTAATTGGCAATATGTGACAAAGGGGTCGCCCTTTTTTGTCACATATTGCCAATTAAACCCGGAACCAATGGCAAAGTTGCAATTCCGTAATAAAAGACGTAAAAAACAAAATTGTGTTATATGAATTTTATATTAATGTAAAAAATGAAATAGATTGTTATAAATGCTATTATTCCGTAACATTTCTTATAAAAAGATATTGTAAAATTTTAAAATCCCTATTTGTAAAAAGAGATATTGTATTTTAAAATATAATATATAGGTGAATTATTTATAAGGGGATAGATAAATGAAATTAAGTAGCAAATACAAAAAGAAATTAAAAAATCGGAATAATAAATGTATTATGTGATGTAGTAATATTGTCTTTTACAACATTAGCTATATGTAAGCTAATGGGAATTTCTGTGCCTTTAAATAAATTATTTGGTTCAAAAACGGATATAATGTCTCAAACTGAATCAACAGATGAATTAGAAATAATTGAGAACGAAGATATAGTGAATACATCAGATGAAGAAAATTTAATACAAGAAAATTTAGAAACTACAGTAACTAACTCAGATTCAGTAGCAACAGCTAATAGATTACAAAATACAGATAGAATAACGTATATCTATACTGCTCAAGATTTAGCAGATTTTAGAGATAGTGTAAATGCAGGAGATAATTATGAAGAAAAAACTGTATATTTAATGAATGATGTAGACGTAAGTACAGTTTGTTCAGATACTTTAGGTTCATGGGAGCCAATAGGTATAACACCTTTTGCAGGAACATTTGATGGAAAATATCATACAATTAGTAATTTATATATTAATAGTAATGCTTATCAATATGCAGGGTTATTTAGTAATATAGCAACTACTGGAAATGTGAAAAATTTAATTTTGAAAGAGGTAAATATATCAAATACATATGATGTGGTAAGTGAATTTACATGTTCAGGAGGAATAGTAGCTAGAAATTATGGTATAATATCAAATTGTGCTGTAGAAAGTGGAAATATTATAGGAAGAAAAACATCAGTCAATACAACATCAAATATCTTTCCAGGAGCATATAGTGGAGGAATATGTGCTAGTAATTATGGGACTGTATCTAGTTGTTATAATAAAGCAAATATTGAAGGTTATGCACCAGTAAGAAAATATAATGAAGCATGTATTGGGGGGATTGTAGGACACAATAAAAAAAATATAGAAAACTGTTATAATGCAGGTACTATAAAAGGAAATGCATATGGCTTAATGTGTGGAGGAATAGTTGGAGGTGCATATATAAATAGCGAAGAATCAGGATATATTAAAAATTGTTATAGCTATGGATTTGCTACAATAAATGGTGCTACTACTTCAGGAAGCTATGTACATGAAGGAGGAGTAACAGGAAGAAACGGTTATAGTTCAACATATTATGGAATGCCAACTACAAATTGTTTTCATTTAAATACTAATACATATTCAAGTTATTTTTGGAATGGATCTTCTGTAGTAATTGAAACTACAGCAAAAGTAGAATCAGATACATTGAAAACATATGCTTCAAAATTAGGTGATGAATTTTCAAATGATTCTATTAATATAAATGATGGATATCCTATTCTAAAATGGGAGTTGCCACGATACCAAATAATGGAAAATCAAGAATATATAAAGATAGGACAAAGTCAACAACTTACAATAGATAGAATTATGTTTAGAGAAGGTTTTGAAGATAATCAAAATGATATAGAATGGACATCATCTAATGAAGATGTAGCAACAGTAGATAATAATGGTATAGTAACAGGAGTAGGAATTGGACACACAACAATAACAGCATATAATTCTGTCAATGGATTAAAAGCAAAAGCAATTATAAATGTATACAGAAATAAAGAAGGAGCAATAACAGTACCTAAAGTAGAAGAAGGAGAAGGGTTTACTGTTATATTAAAAGAAGATGGGACAGTATGGTCAACAGGAAAAAATGATGAAGGACAATTAGGGGATGGAACAACAATAAATAAAAATACATTAGAACAAGTAAAAATAGATGAAAATACTTGTTTAACAAATATAAAGGAAATATCAGTAGGAAATAATCATGTATTAGCATTAACAATAGATGGCAAGGTTTATTCTTGGGGTAATAATAATCATGGGAAATTAGGACAAGGAGATACTGAAATTAGGTCATTTGCAACACAAATAAAAGAAGAAAATGGACAAAGATATATAGAAAATATTATAGATATAGCAACAGGAGATGTACAAAGTTATTTATTAACTAATAATGAGGATTTATATGGAATGGGATATAATTTTCATAAACAAATTGATGAAACAAAAACAAATATTTTATATCCAAAAATAATGGAAGAATTTAATGGAACAATAAATATAATATCTGGATATAGTAATATAGGAGCATTAAAGTCAAATGGTGAAGCATGGATAAGAGGTCATAATTTAAGTGGAATATATGGAAATAATACAACAGAAGGAGAAGGTTTATATGTAGTAGACAAAGATATAGATGAATTTATATTAAAAGGATTTTATGGGGCAATATTAAAAGAAGATGGAAGTATATGGACATCAGGAAGAAATGAATTTGGAC
>CANTHA010000005.1 GCA_947653375.1 uncultured Clostridium sp.
ACAGAATATATGATCCATTTGGACAAGCAATTACATTATCAGCAGAAGGCGGAGGAACTGGAGCAAAAACAGGTTTGTATTATATAAATAATGAGGTTAGAAAATTACATCCAAGAGAATGTGCAAGGTTAATGGGATTTCCAGAAGATTATCAAATAGATGATTCTGTTAATCAAGCTCAAAAACAGTTTGGAAATAGTGTTGTAGTTAATGTTTTACAATATATAGTTAAAAGTATTATTGATGAGGGGAGTATAAATGATGGATAGTTCAGGTGGTTCAAAAATAGCAAAAGATGGATTTAATAATGAAAAAGATATAGCTGATAAATTCATTAATTGGAAAAATGATGATGAGGCTAAATCATGGCTTAAAACAATGGGATATCATTTAAATGATATTGAATATGTATATGCAGAGCTATTACATGGTTATAAAACTGATGTACAAGTACAAGTTACTATAAAATTAAAAAAAGTTGTTGAGGCTCAAAATCTCCAAATAAAATTAGTAAGTAATGATAAAGGGTTTAATCAAATAGATAAAAGGTGGATAAAGAATTATAAAGAAATGTGGAATATACCAGAAAGTATTGTAAAATTATTACAATACTTTACAGGAGAACTTCCACCATATAGAAAAAATACTAAAGATTCTAGAAGAATGTTTATGAATGAATTTGCAGATGAAGAACAATGTGAATTAGTAAAGTTCTTTGAAGATAATAAGGCACTTATAATATTAGATATTGTAAAAGGAAGAGGAATTTTAGCTGCGGAGTGGATATTGGTTGCTAAAAAAACAGCCAATGAATCTGCATGGATTTTAAAACCAATAAATGTTGCTATAAATCATTATAGTGTTGGTAAAGTGGAAATAACTAATAGAGGAAGTATGAAAATAGGTAGAATTACTATGCAAAGAAAAGGTGGAGATGCTGGAAGAGATACTGCAAAAATGCTACAATTTAAAGTTGATCCAACTGAATTGTTTTGTATAGATTAATATATAAAATTTATAAAGTATTATAGGAGGAACTAAATGGAAGATAATAATCAAATTATATTAAATAATTCTCAATTGGAGCAGAATGTATTTCCATACATAAATCAACTAATTTCAAATTTTAAGTTACCAAGAGAAGTTTTAGCAAGCCAAGAAGAAATACAATATGCATGGAGAGAGTTACCTAGAGAGATAAATAGGATTCCAGCAGAATTAAGAGATGAATTAATAGTAAGAATGTGTATAGCAACCTCAGTTGGATTATTTGACGGAGCAATAAATTATGCATGGAATGCTGTAATATTGACATTAAGAAAGAAAGTTATGAATTTAGGAATGTCATTGGTAGGACAGACGCTAAACAAAAAATTTGAGGAAAAGGATTTAAAAGATTTAAAAGATATAGAATTACTTGATTTATGTTATAAATTAGAATTGTTATCAGAGGAAGGATATTATTTCCTTAATCAATGCAGAGATATTAGAAATAATTTTTCGGTAGCACATCCAAGTATTGCTGATATTGATGATAGAGAACTTATTACATTTATTAGTAGATGTTGCAAATATGGAATTACAGAAGATTATAAATGCAAGGGAATAAAATTACATGAATTAATTAATTTCATAGAAATACCTGATTTAGATGTTGAACAAATATCTAGTATTGTAGATAGTTTTAAGAATACTTTTGAAGCACAAAGACAGTTGTTAATACCTATGTTATATAGTAAGTACTGTGATATTAATTCTTCGCAAGTAGCTAGAAATAATTGTTTGAGCATTTCTTTAAAATTAAAGGATTTTTTTAATGAAAAAATAATTTCAGTTTTACTTGAAAGACATAGAGAATATTGTATAAAAGATAAAAGAACAAAAGGAAATGCTTCTACGTTTTATTTTGAAAAAATGAATATGCTACAATACCTAACTGAAAGTGAACAACATTCTATTTATTTTAATGCTTGTAGAAATTTATATAATGCCCACAATGGATGGGATAATTTTTATAATGAGATTCCTTTTGCTGAAAGATTATTTGAAATTTCAAAAGATGTAAAACGACCAGTAACAATTATGGAAGAATATGTATATACTATTGTTTTATGTTATGTTGGAAATCCATATGGGGTATCAGAGGGAGCTATAGAATATTATAAAAATATGATTCAAAATTTTACGCCAAAAGAGATAGATTATTTATTAAATATATATTTTTCTAAGACTTTATTACAAAATAGAATAAAATCATATCCTCAATGTATGAAAAGATATCATTGTGCATTAGGACTTATAAATATTAACAGTATGAATTCTAGACAAATTGAAAAATTAAATAAGATAAATACGAAATGATTAATTTTTTATTATAGTGTAAAATTATAAATTTTATGGTATATTAAACTCATAGAATCAAACATAAAATACAATTATAAATACAGGCTCATATTTTTCGCATACGGAAGTGCCAAAGTAACCAATAAAAATAGCAAATAAGAAATTATTTGTTATTTTTTTATTTTGTTCGCTATCTTTTTTATTAAAAGTCAGATATAATAATAAAGTAAAATTATATTAAGGAGAGGAACATAAATGAAAGATAACAATACATTGAACTTTATTGCAAATGGTTCTTGTTTTAATACAGATTTTGGAAATACCAACAGTAAGAGCATTTGTGAATTTCTCATTAGATACTATAGGAATAAAAGGAATTTTAAAATTGATGGAAAACAAAGAAAATAGAAGATGTGCATTTAATGAATGTTTGGCATATCATGATGGTAAAGAAATACATTACTTTTATGGAAAACATCCACGGAAATTTAGCAAATAATATTCAAGGATTAGATAGAGAAGAAAAATGGTCAGAATTATGGTATATTTTTAAGCCTAATGGATTTGATAAAACATTAGCTGAAATGAATTTAGATGAAAGAGAAAATAGAAGAAAAGTTGATGGTTCTGTACAGGCAATGCAAGAATTTGCAAAGTGGTATGAAAAAATAAAATAGTAAGCTATAACTTACAGTTTATTAAAAAGTCTAAAGTTAATATACAATTAAGAGATATTAGTAATTAGTATCTCTTTTTGTAATACAGAAAACTATAATAAAATCAATGCTTTTGACATATACCTGTTATTTACAAAATACTCCAACAGGTATATAATATCAGAAGATGCCTACTGTAATAATGTTTTAGTTCAACTTCTGCTATTGAAAATTCAGTAAAGAGTTTGTCAAATTATATATTAGAAAATCACTTGTATGCTATGTAACAAGAGATTCAGAGGAAGGTAAACTAGAAATAATAGATGAGTTAATGAGTTTATTTAAAAAATTAATAAAGAATAGAAATGAAAAATACTATGGGATTTATTTTTGAAAGTAAAATTTATTAGAAAATAATAAAAAGGAAAAGGTTGATGAAAAGATGAAAGAAATCATAATCAATGTTAGCAAGTATTGTTATGATATTTAGTAGCATTACAATAATATAAAATGCTTTAAGATTAAAAAAATAAAATGTGATTAATGTGATAAATTACAATTCCCAATAACTTTATACTATAATATCAAAAAATAGGAGAAAAAAATGTTATACAAATCAAAATACAATTCACCTATTGGTGAAATATCGTTAATAAGTAATAAAACTAATTTAATAGGAGCATGGTTTAAAAATCAGAAATATTATTTAGAAAATATAAAAGAAACAATTATAGAAGAAGAGGATATAGAGATACTAGAAAAAACTAAGAAATGGTTAGACAAATATTTTAATAAGGAGAAACCAGAAATATCAGAATTATCATTATCTCCAAATGGTAACGAATTTAGGAAAGAGGTTTGGAAAATTTTATCTAAAATACCATATGGTCAAATTATAACATATGGAGAAATCTCCAAAGAAATATGTAAAAGAATGAATAAAGAACGAATGTCGTCACAAGCAATTGGAAATGCAGTAGGGCACAATCCAATATCAATAATAATTCCGTGTCACCGTGTTTTAGGAAAAAATAAAGAGATTACTGGATATGCAGGAGGCATAGATAAGAAAAAATATTTATTAAATTTAGAAAATATTGAATTAACGGAATAAATATCGAAAAATGTTTCTTATTATATTTGATTGTAGCATAATAAAAAAACACAGCATATTATGTAATAAGAGGTGAATGAAATTGAATTGGTTTGAAAATCTAAACCCTGTAATTCAAACATTAATTGCAACAACATTTACATGGGGAATAACAGCTTTAGGTGCACTAGTAGTTTGTTTTTTCAAAGAAGTAAACAGGAAAATATTAGACACAATTTTAGGATTTAGTGGCGGAGTTATGATTGCAGCATCATTCTGGTCATTATTAGCCCCTTCAATTGAATTATCTGAACAATTAGGATACATAGTCTGGATATTACCAGCAACTGGTTTTATTTTTGGGGGACTATTTGTATTATTTTCTGATAAATTTTTAGATAAGGTATTAAAAAGTAAAAGAAACTTAAGAAGTACAGCATCACTTAAAAGAAGCATTCTTTTAATATCTGCAATTACAATTCATAATATACCAGAAGGTATGGCTATAGGAGTTGCTTTTGGAGGAATCGCAAACGGAGTAGAAGGAATGACAGCAATAGCAGCAGTTATGTTAGCAATAGGTATAGGAATACAAAACTTTCCAGAAGGAGCAGCAGTTGCCCTTCCATTAAGAACAGAAGGATATTCTAGGTTTAAAAGTTTTATGATAGGTCAGGCGTCTGCATTAGTTGAGCCAATAGCTGCTGTGATAGGTGTTATTTTAGTAATGTATATAAGAAGCATATTACCATTCCTACTGGCTTTTGCTGCAGGTGCAATGATAGTTGTAGCAGCTAGAGAACTTTTACCAGAATCAGTAAAGGAAAATAAAAATTTATCTACATTAGGTCTAATTGTTGGATTTGTAATAATGATGGTACTAGATGTTACTTTAGGTTAAAATATGGAATAAAAGTTAGGTATTAGGTATATTATTTAATATCTAACTTTTTTGTTTTTGTAGTAGTAATATAACTATAACAATTTTGTAATTATTCAGATATAAAAGTTATTTATATATTTCTTTTATTTACAATTGCTACCTCTAAATAGTTACACAATTTTTCATAAATTTAAAAAAAAAGCTAGACAATAGTGTCGTTTTATGTAATAATATTTATATAAATAATAAAGGGGGGATTTAAATGGCAGTAGCAGCATTAGTATTAGGAATAGTAGCAATCGTATTTTCTTTTATAGGATTATGGTGGTTAGGATTAATTTTAGGTATTGTAGGAATAATTCTTGCAATAGTTGCTAAAAAACAAAATCCAACAGGTATGGCTACAGCTGGATTAGTATTATCAATAATAGGTGTAGTACTATGTGCATTAGTATTTATAGCATGTGCAGCATGTGTAGGTGGAACAGCAGGATTAATGAGCAGTTTAACATAGTGTTATACATAAACTAATTAAAAACTTTGAAAGCTAAACAATTAAGTTTAGCTTTTATTAATAAAGGAGACTATTTAAATGTTACCAATAATAAATATATTCGGACATGAAATAGCAACATATGGAATATGTGCAATTATAGGAATGTCACTTGGGATTATAGTTGCAGTATATTATTTTTCAAAATTTAATAATCTAAAAAGAGAAGATGTTTTATATGCAGGATTATTTGCATTAATTGGAGTAGGAATAGGTGCAAAATTATTATATGTAATAACTGAAATTCCATCTATAATTCAAAATTATTACATAATGAATTTAAAAGAAATATGCATACATATTATGCAAGGTGGTTTTGTATTTTATGGTGGACTTATAGGAGGAATAATTGGAATTTTTATATATGCAAAAGTTTTTAAAATATCTTTTAAAAGCTTAATTTTTACAGCAGTACCAGTAATACCATTAATACATGCAATAGGAAGAATAGGGTGTTTTCTTGCAGGATGTTGTTATGGTATGGAATATAATGGGTTTGGACATGTTATATTTTATGATACACAATATGCACCAATAAATGTACCTTTATTTCCTACTCAAATAATAGAATGTTTATGTAATATTTTAATATTTATCTTTTTATTTGTTACATATAAAAGATTTAAAGGAACATATAAGACAACAGCTTTATACTGTATTTTGTATAGTATAGTTAGATTTGTATTGGAATTTTTTAGAGGGGATATAATAAGAGGATTTATTTTCTCGCTTTCAACATCACAATGGATTAGTATTATTATTTTTATTGTAGGAATTATGTTATTTACAATTGAGATTAAAAATAATAAAAAAGAGTAAAAATAATAATTGAACAAGTATGTTTTATCTAGCATACTTGTTTTTTCTAAAAGTAAAACAAAAAGTCGAAACTTGAAGATATAATTAAGTATACAAATATAATAAAAAGTAATATAATATAAAAGATTAAGAAAGGAGTGCAAAATGAAAGTTATTTTAGTTAATGGTAGTCCCCATGAAAAAGGATGTACATATACAGCATTAAAGGAAGTAGAAAAATCTTTAAAGAATAATGGAATTGAAACAGAGATATTTCAATTAGGAGTTAAACCAATTGCAGGTTGTATAGGATGTGGAAGTTGCATAAAGACAGGAAAATGTTTTTTAGATGATAAAGTAAATGAATTTTTAGAAAAAGTGCCAAATACTGATGGATTTGTATTTGGTAGTCCAGTACATTTTGCTGCATGTTCAGGAATGCTATCTTCTTTTATGGATAGAGTTTTTTATGGTAGAAGAAAGTTGTTTTCTAATAAACCAGCCTCTGCAATAGTAAGCTGTAGAAGAGGTGGAGCTACTACTACTTTAGATGAGATATATAAATATTTTGGAATTAGTAATATGCCAATAGTTTCTTCTCAATATTGGAATATGGTTCATGGAAGTAAGCCAGAAGATGTTATTAAAGATGAGGAAGGTATGCAAACTATGAGAACTTTAGGGAATAATATGGCATGGTTGCTAAAGTCAATACAAGCAGGAAGAAGTGCAGGAATTAAATTGCCTGAAAATGAAGAAATAATATCAACAAATTTTATAAGATAAATTAATTGAGTTATTGATTATGGTTAATAATCAAATAAAAAGTATATTATAAATATAAATAACGTAAATAATTATAATCATTTACGTTATTATTTTATTAGTAAAATCCAAATTAGCCCAAGAGTCAGACTCATAACCAATAGTATAAATATCAGTAGCCCAAATATCTTTTTCAAGCATATATTTTAAATTTTTATTTAAATTTTCATCTGTAAACTTTTTAACAGAAGTAATAATATTAAGTTTAGGATTAGCTTTTGCAATCTCTGAAATAAGATATTTTCCTTTTTCATTAAATCCCAGAACTCTAATATAAGGTTGAACTTTTTTTGATAAGGCAATATCTTTTTTAGAAATTCCAAGTAAAGAATAAAGCAATATTCTTTGAATACGAGAAGAAGTATATCTTTTTGACTTAATTATATTTAAAAATTCAACAATACTATTACAAGAATTAGCAGTATTTTTAAGTGCAAATTCTAGCCCCTCAGAAACATCAGGTAGTAAAGATATTTTATCTATAGGCATATTTCTTAATTGGTAAATTATTTGTTTTTCAAAAACAGATATATCAGTAACAATATGTCCTAATTCTATATTATTAATTAAATTAGTATAAGTTGATATTGGTAAAAGTTTTTTTGCAATATCAAAAGCACCATTTTTAATAATATTTCTAATTGCAGTACTACTTGCAATATTACCTGTATAAGACAGATTATTATGTCCAGCTTCATATCTTGGAATTGCAATAGGTTTAATATTATTCTTATACTTTTTTAATGCTTTTAAATATTCTATACCCAATATATTATTTGGTGAAGATAATACATTTAAATATTTTTTATTATTATTTGTATATTTCATTACAGCATTTTCACGGGCTTTAGGAAAAGATAATCCTTTTTTTAACTCAAGATATAAAGAATCTTTATATTTTTTTGGTTCACTATATAAAATTTCAGCTAATTCATTTAAAATATCAATATCGTCTGTTTCTGCACCAAAAGAAATATAGTCAACTACTTTTAAAGAAGACAAAATTTTAATTGCACCTTCTGCAAAGTTTTCAGCACTAGAAGTTGCATATAATACAGGTAATTCTAGCACTAAATCAACACCAGATTCAATTGCACATTTTGCTTTTTCCCATTTATTAACTAAAGAAGTACTACCACGTTGGGTAAAATTACCACTAATTCCAGCAACTGTATAATTTGAACCAGTTGTCTTTTTTGATTGTTCAATGTGATATAAATGACCATTATGAAATGGGTTATATTCAGCTATAATTCCTAAAACTTTGCTCATAATAAAATCCTTTCTTGTAACTTTAAAATATTATTGTTATAATACTATCATAAATTATTAAAAAATACAATTGAAAGGATATTTAAGTTTTGGTATTTTTTACTATATATTATAACTTTCAAATAAAAAACGAAACTTAAAAAGGATAATAAAATGGAAAAAGTTGTTATTTATACAGATGGTGCATGTTCAGGAAACCCAGGTCCTGGAGGATGGGGAGCTGTATTAATATATAAGGAAAATAAAAAAGAAATATCAGGAGGAATGGAAGAAACAACTAATAATGTAATGGAATTAACAGCAGTAGTACAAGCACTAAAGTTGTTAAAATTCCCATGTGAAGTTGACTTATATAGTGATAGTGCTTATGTAGTAAATGCATTTCAAAAAGAATGGATTTATAATTGGGTAAAAAATAATTGGAAAACTGCTGGAAAAGATCCTGTTAAAAATAAAGAGATTTGGCAAGAATTATATAATTTAACCAAAGTTCATAAAGTGAATTTTATTAAGGTAAAAGGACATAGTGACAATGAGTTAAATAATAGATGTGATGAATTAGCAAGAAATGCTATAAAATAGTTTTGATATAGAAATTATTATTTTAGTTTCGAAAGTTCATACATTAATATTTTGTGTCAGGTACCCATCAATGCTGTTAAGTTAAGGGTTTAATATATTACATTTATATTACATGTTATAAAAATATTGAAAAAAATAGTGTGATTCTGTATAATAAAAGTGTATGGATCATAATAAGGAGGAAGTAAATGGAAACTTTTGCAGACTATATTTTAAATGAAAAAGATTTAGCTTCAAAAATGGAAATAGTGTATTATTTATCAAAAAAGGAACATATATTTTTTGATAAATCTGTTATTTTAAAAACAGAAATTATAAGAATGTTTTTAAAATATTCAAAGATAGAAGTTGATCATAATTTAGTATTAACAGCAAGTCTTTTATGTAATTGTAAAAAAAGAGAAGAAGCAAAAAATATAGATGAAGTTCATAAATTTGCAAAAAATGGAGCTGATTATTTATCTACATTAGGATTTAGAAATAAGTTCTGCAAAGTTTGTGAAGAGATTAATAGGTACAGCAACAGTAATCCAAGAGAGAGAGAAAGTGATATATTAGAATTAGTAGATCATTTTGGAGGAATGTTATTAGATAGACCAGATAGAATGGGATTTAAAGTAGATGAGGCATTAGTATTACTTGAACATAGAAATTTAAAAAATGAGTATAATCGTTATTTAAATACATTTAGAGAATTTATAAATTTTATTGAAAGCATACAAATTCATGATATAGTGGATACAACAACATTAAAAAAATTGATAAAACTGTATAATGAATCAGGTGATGTAACTGAATTTATAAAAAAGGTTGTTTATGATTTTGAACCAAAAATTGATAAACTTATAAATGAACAAATGAATGAAAAAGCAGATAAGTTGTTTTCAGATGTAAGTAATCCAAATAGAGCATTATTTAGTGAAGAAACAACAAGAAAAATAATGGGACATATGAATGAAAAGGCTATAACAAATAATTCTAATGTATAGAAAAAGAAGAGGAGTAAAATATGTACGAAATATTTGCAGATTTACATGTACACATAGGAAGAAGTGAGAATGGAAAACCAATTAAAATAACAGCTGCAAAATCATTGAATTTTGCAAACATAGCAAAAGAATGTGAAGAAAAAAAAGGAATACAAGTAGTAGGAATTATAGATTGTGCATCACCTTATGTTATAGAAGACATTGAAAAGTTTTTAAAAACAGGAGATGCTTATGAATTAGAAGATGGTGGGATAATATATAAAGACAAAGTTTGTATATTATTAGGAAGTGAAGTAGAAACTTCAGAAATATCAAGAAATGGAAAATGTGGTAGTGCACATAATATATGCTTTTTTCCACATTTAAAAGATATAAAGAATTTTTCAAGTGAGTTAAGCCATCATTTGAAAAATATAACTTTAAGTACACAAAGAACAGATTTGTCAGGATATGAATTAATAGATATAGTAGAAAAATATAATGGTATATTAATACCTGCACATGTGTTTACACCGCATAAAAGTTATTATGGGAATTGTACAGATAGATTGCAAAATATATTTAAAGAGAAATTTAATAAAATATTTGCAATAGAATTAGGATTAAGTTCAGATACATATTTAGCTGATACAATATCAGAACTAGAAACAAAAACATTTTTAACAAATTCAGATGCACATTCTTTACCAAAGATTGCAAGAGAATATAATAAAATATTAGTTGAAGATATATCTTTTAAAGAAATAATTAAAGCTTTAAAAGGAGAAGAAGGTAGAAAAGTTGTTGCTAATTATGGCTTAGATCCTAAATTAGGAAAATATCATAGAACATATTGTGATGATTGTGAAAAATCTATTGAAACAAAAGAACCAGTAGAAACATGCCCAACATGTGGTGGTAAAAATGTAACTTTTGGTGTTTTTGATAGAATAGAATTAATAAAAGATAAAGAAAAAACAAAAAGCCCAAAAAATAGACCACCATATATATATCAAGTTCCTTTAAGCTTTATACCAGGAGTAGGAGGAAAAACAATAGATAAATTGTTAAATGCATTTGAAACAGAAATGAATATATTGCATAAATTATCAGAAGATGATATAGAAGCTGTTGTAGGAGAAAAAATATCAAGTTATATAATAAAAGCTAGAAAAGGAGATATGAAAGTTCACTCAGGTGGTGGAGGAAATTATGGGAGAATAAAGTAATTGAATAGTAAAAAAACAACCTCTTATAGTATTTTAGAGAACTAATTTACATAAGAGGTTGAAATAATTTCCAAAATAAGGTATAATATAAATAGGTGGTTAAAAACATGGAAAAAAATAGTAATATTGAAGTAAAAAGAATACTAGATATTATAAAAGGCAAGAAAATATTAATAATATTTATGTTGCTTGTTTTTTGTGCGTTAGGTTATTTTTATTCATTCTATTATGTTACACCTGTATATAAGGCAAGTACAACATTATTATTAATACCAAATAGTAATGATGATACAAGAACTATTACAAATTCTGATCTAACATTAAATTCAGGGTTAATTTCTACATATAGTAATATTGCAAATAATTCAAAAATACTAAATCAAGTTATAGAAAATCTAAACTTAAATATGACAGAAAGACAATTAGCTAGAAATTTAAGAATAAATGTAGTAGATGAAACACATATTATGGAAGTTTCAGTTATGAATGCAAATCCTGAATTAGCTATGAATATAACAAAAGAATTAGCAGATGTATTTCTAAAAGAAATAAAACAAATATATAATTTAGATAACATAGGAATTATTGATGAAGTTAAATTTCCACAAGAACCAGCTAACATTAATCATATTAAAGATATTAGTATATTTTTATTTATAGGAATAACAATTTGTGGATTATATATATCAGCAATCTATATTTTTGATAATACAATAAAAAATGAAGAAGATGTTAAAAAATATATAAACTTAAAATCACTAGGTAATATACCTATAAATATAAAGAAAGATAAAAACACTGAGATTGTAAATAGAAAAGATGCTAAATCATATATAACAGAATGTATAAATACAATTAGAACAAATATTTTATATATGAATTCAATAAAAAATGCAAAAACTATTTTAATAACAAGTTGTACACCTAGAGATGGAAAGAGTTGGGTATCTGCAAATATGGCTGTTTCTTTTGCAGAAACAGATAAAAAAGTACTATTAGTTGATGCAGATATGAGAAAAGGAAGAGCTAACAAAATATTTAAAGTAGATAATCAACAAGGTCTTTCTGATTATTTATATAATATGGTAGGAGATATTAAACAAGATTTAATTAATGCGAAGAATTATATTCAGGAAACTGATGTACCTAATTTACATATATTAACAAATGGAACAATACCTCCAAACCCATCAGAATTAGTTCAATCAGAAAATATGAAAGAACTTATTAATATACTAAAAAATATGTATGATATAGTAATTTTTGATGCTCCACCATGTAAACTTGTATCAGATGGTGTAATATTATCAAATATTTTAGAATCTACAGTTATTGTAACAGAAGCTGGAAAAACAAAAATAAATGATATGAAAGATATAAAGAAATCTATACAAATAGCAGAGGGAAATATAATAGGGGTAATTTTAAATAAATTAAAAATTTCTAAAAAAATGTATAGCAAAAATTATTATTATGGAAATAAGAAAAATGATGATAAGAATAATAATATGAAAAAATCATCTAAAAACGTTGAAGAAATAATCAAAGAGACTATTACAAGTATAAATAATAATTTAGAAAAAATAGAAAATAAACAATTTTATGTAGAAAATGATGATAAAGAAGATTTAAAACAAGATATTTCTGAACAACAAAAACAAGAAAATAGTGAAAAAGAAATAATTATTAATAATTCAAATATTGAAATGAAAAAATTATATAAACAAATAGAAAAAACAAACATAAATTATAATAGTTTGGAAGATGTGATAAATAAAGAAATACAATTAACAAAAGGAAATTATGATAAATTAGAAGATACAGTTAATAAAGAATTAGAGCTAACAAAAACAAATTATAGCAGATTAGAAGATACAGTTAATAAAGAAATGGAAATGACAAAAACAAACTATAGCAAATTAGAAGATTTAGTTAATAAAGGTATACAAGAAATAAAATCTGAAAATAATGAGTTATTAAAAAAAGAAATTTCAAATATAGATTATACTAATCAGATAAATCAAATGAATGAAATGATAACAAATTTAAAAGATAGTTATTTAGAATTAGCAAATATTGTAAAAGCAAATAATGAAAAAGAAGAAGATATTAATAATGAAAAAGTTATTTATATTAAGAAATTAAAAAAACAAAGGGAAGGACATAAACATATAGTAAAAGAAAAACTAGAATATAAGATGAATGAGGATATTCCTTATGAAGAGTTAGAAAAAACAGCTATTTATAAATTACCAATTAATACTGCAAATAGTTCTTCAAATGAATATGAAGGAATAATGTAAATGAAGTTCTAAAAAACTCTTTATCGAATACACATTATGTATAAAAGATAAGGAGTTTTATTTATGAAAAGTAAGAGTAGTAAAGTAAAAAGAGTAGTTATAGAGCATATTACAAATAATAAAAAAGAGTATTTTATTATAACATTACTATTTATTATAGGAATATTCTTAGGAGTTTTATTTATAAATTATATGCAAGAAGAGCAAAAACAAGAAATTAGTAGTTATTTTAATAGTTTTATAGAAAAAATGAAATCAATACAAAATTTAGATAAAATGGAATTACTTAAAGTTAGTATTACTCAAAATATTTTACTTGGTATTACAATTTGGTTTTTTGGTACAACAGTTATAGGTATACCTATAGTATTTGGTGTTGTGATATATAGAGGATTTTGTTTAGGATATACAATTTCTGCATGTATTTATTCAATAGGATTATCAAAAGGCTTATCATTTGTAATTATTTCTTTAATATTACAAAACATATTGTTTATACCAGCTTTATTAGCTATATCTGTAAGTGGATTTAAATTATATAAGTCTATAATAAAGGATAAGCAAAGAGAAAATATAAAAAATGAAGTATTAAGACATACAATTTTTTCTTTAATAATGATAGCTTTGTTGGTTTCTTCATCTTTAATAGAAATATTTATTTCTACTACTGGTTTAAAGGTTTTTGTAAAATATTTTTAAAAAAGTTTTAAAAAACTATTTACAATTTTGAAATTGTTTGATATAACATATATAGTTTATGTAAATATATTATTTTAGAGGTAGGGGAATTAAATGGAAAGACAATTAAAATATTTTTTTGAATTTTTAGAACAGGAGAAAAAGTTATCAGATAATACTTTACAATCATATAAAAGAGATTTAAAGCAATTTAAAAAGTATTTAGAAGATTATCAAATATACTATAATAGAGTAAAAGAACAAGATATAAAAGATTATATAAAAGAATTACAAGAGCAAGGTAAAAAAGCATCTAGTATTTCAAGATGTATTGCATCAATAAGATCATTTTATCAATTTGTATTAAAACGTAAAAAAGTAAAAGTTGATCCAACTGAAAACATAAAATCACCTAAAATTGAAAAAAGAGTGCCAAGTATTTTGACATCATCAGAGGTAGAATTATTGTTAGACCAACCGAAAGATATAGATTTAAAAGGTGTTAGAGATAAAGCAATGCTAGAATTTGCTTATGCTACAGGAATGAGAGTAACAGAAATAATTTCTTTAAATATAGATGATGTTAATTTAGAAGAAGGATATGTAACTTGTAGTCATGGAGGAAAACAACGTAATATACCACTTGGAACAATGTCATTAAATGCATTAAGAGAATACGTTGAAGAAGCTAGAGATATATTAATTAAAACAGATCAAGAAGAAGCTTTATTTGTTAATATAAATGGAACAAGACTAACAAGACAAGGATTCTGGAAAATTATTAAATATTATAAAGAACAAGCTCATATAACAAAAGAAATTACACCTCATGTATTAAGACATTCATTTGCTACACATTTATTACAAAATGGAGCAGATTTAAAAGCAATACAAACAATGCTAGGACATTCAGATATATCATCTACACAAGTGTATATGCAATTTCAAGATGAAGGATTAAAAAACGTATATAGAAAAGCTCACCCAAGAGCATAATGTGAAATTTATATGAATATGTAAAAGAATTATTATTTGTGAGAAGTAATAGTTCTTTTTTAGTTGTTCTTATTTTTTAAAGAAAATAAAGAAGAATACGGTCTAAATAACCTTATATTTTTATAATTGCCATAATATTCAAGTTTCGGCTTTTTAAAATGATTAGTTTTTACAAAAGTTATAATATATATTATAACTTTCGAATTAAAATAAAAAAATCGAAACTTGAACCATAGTAATATTGATTAATTATGTAAAATAATATATAATAGAAACATAGATTTTGCATATTTGTTACACAAAGTTAAGTAACAATAAAATCTAAATATGTTAGAAAGGTTTTTAGAAAAATGGTTAGTAAATAAGCGAACAGTAAAAGGAGGACAAACTATGAACAAAGCTGAAGAATATGCAAAGATTGTAGAAGAAAGAGAAGGTACTCTATGGGGTCGGTTCATTTACAAGCGTGTGTTAAGAAAATGTAAAAAAGCAGCAAAAAAGGAATATACAGGCAGATGGTTTGACGATATTTTCATTAATGAATACGTTAAAAATAAGTTAAAATACGAAGGATTTAAACTAAAAAAAGGAAAAGGCGAAAAAACCGGTTATATACTTGTAGAATGGATATATGATTAAATCTTATACTATTACAGAAGTAGCCATATGTAACAATTTATTAATCATTTCTAAAAACTAGACAATCAAGAAGGGAAGTAGTAAATTACTATTTCCTTTTTTGCTATAATATAAATATATTAACATTTAGAAAATTAAAGAAATATTGCTAGACAATAAGAGTAAAAAAAGTTATAATAAACATACAAAAAACAACTCAAAAGGAATGAAAATAGAAATGAAAAAGAAAGTATTATTTATTTCAAGTACAGGAGGACATTTAAATGAGCTTTTGCAATTAAGTCCTTTATTTGAAAAATATGAGTATAATATAATAACTGAAAAAGATAAAGTAAATGAAGCTTTAAAAAAAGAATATGGAGAGAAATTATATTTTTTGCCATATGGGACTAGGGCAAAATTAGTATCATATATTTTTAAATATATATATCTTTGTTTTAAAACAGTTTATTATTATTTTAAAATAAGACCGAAAGTAATTATTACTACGGGAACACATACTGCAGGTCCTATGTGTATATTAGGAAAAATATTTAGAAGCAAAATTATATATATAGAAACATTTGCAAATCAAAATAAAAAAACTGCAACAGGAAGACTAATTTATCCAATAGCAGACTTATTTATAGTCCAATGGGAAGAAATGTTAAAGCTATATCCAAAGGCAATATATGGAGGTTCGATTTATTAATGATTTTAGTATTATTAGGGACACAAGATAATAGTTTTCATAGACTATTAGAAAAAATAGAAGAGTTAATAGAAAAAGAAATTATAAAAGATGAAGTTATTGTTCAGGCAGGACATACAAAATATCAAACAGATAAAATGAAGATATTTGATTTAATATCAATACAACAATTGAACAACTATGAAGAAAAAGCAGACTTAATTATTACTCATGGAGGAGTAGGTTCAATTATTTCATCAATTAAGAAAAATAAAAAGGTAATAGCAGTACCTAGAAAACATCAATACAAAGAACATATTAATGATCATCAGAAGGAAATTGTTGAATTATTTAATCAAAAGGGATACATTATTGGAATAGATGATGTAGAAGAATTAGAAAATGCACTAATAAGCGTAAAAGACTTTATACCAAAAAAGTATCAAACTGACAATAGTAAAATGCTAGATATTATAGAAGAATTTATAGAAAAAATATAGGGGAGTAGATTTGTGAACAAATTAAAAGCACTTATAAATATAGCAAAAGATAGAGAAAATAATAAAATAAATAAGTTTTTTAATTCTATAGGATTCATTATTTTATTGGGAGTATTACTTTTTATTAAGACAATATTTTTCTATAAAAATACAATAGCAAATACAGATTCAATTGAATTACAAACCATTTTCGGAACAATATTTTTTATTGTTGTTTATGTATGCATTATTTGTACATTACCAAATAAATCCAGAATTATAATTGGGATAATATCAACTCTTGTTATTAGTTTATTGCTATTTATGGATAACATATATTATATATTTTCAAACAATGTATTATCTGTAGCACAAATAACTAATTTGCAATATGGTGAAGAGATTGCAGACACATTACCAACCGTTTTAGAAGGAAAACAAATTCTATATTTTATAGATATTATATTTTTTGTGATTTTAATTATTTCAAAATTTTTAGTGATAGTAAGTAAACCTAAAAAGACAAAAAAGGAAAGAATTAAAAAAATATTAACAGGAATAAGTATTGCATTAATAGGGTGTATATTATCAATAGGATATGTTCAAAATGGAAAGCAAAAATCATATAATAAAGATTTACAAATAAAAGAGGCAACAATATATGGTTATCATATTTATGATATTGAAAATGTGTTAAATACAAAGAAAAATACAAAATATAAAACAAAAGACAAAATGCTTGAAGACTATACAATACTTAAAGAAGAATACAACAAAGAAGGTTCAGAAAATCTTAAAGGAGTAATTAACGGGAAAAATATTATAATTTTACAATTAGAATCAGTTCAAGAATTTCTATTAAATCAAAGCATAAATGGTAAAGAAATCACTCCAAATCTAAACGGATTTATGAATGAAAATATAGAATTTACAAATATGTTCATGCAAAGCTATTCTACAACAGCAGATTGTGAACATTCAAGTATAACGTCATTATATCCCATGGAAAACGGAATGTCTTATAGTAAATATTATACAAATACTTATGATGATTTATTTAAAATATTTCATAAAAATAATTATCACACTTCTTATATGCATGGCAACTATCCATATTTTTGGAATAGGGGTAATGTATATGGAAGAATGGAAATAGATGAGTTATCTTTAAAAGAGCAATTTGAAGATTTATCAGAAAATATAAATGGTGATTTATCTGATGAATTATTATATTTACAGGCTGTTGATAAATTAAAAACATATAATGAACCATTTATATCATACATTGTATCAGCTTCTTCACATACACCGTTTACATTAGAAGGATTACAAGATAAAAGTAAGATATCAATAGATGTTGGAAAATATAAAAATACTTATTTTGGAAATTACCTAGAGGCTATGAATTATGCTGATTATGCATTTGGTGTATTTATTAATAAACTGAAAGAGGAAGGATTATATAATGATACAACAATATTAGTTTTTGGAGATCATAATGGTTTAACAATGTATCAAGATGAAATGGTGGAATTTTTAAAAGAGAGAGATCCTAATATAAATGATGTAGATTTAAAATTAAATTATATAAGGGTAGCATGTGGAATTAAAATTCCTGGAATGCAAAAACAAAAAATATATAAACCAGTAAGTAAATTAGATATTAAACCTACTTTAACAAATCTTGTTGGTATAGACGATGGAATTTCATTAGGAACTAATATGTTTGCTTTAAAACAATTTGTATGTTTAAATAATGAAAGAATTGTAACTGATAAATATTATTATGATGAACAATGGTATGATATAAATACAGGTGAAACAATTATTTTTGATATGTTAGAAGATAGTGAAAAACAAGAGTTAAATACTTATTATAATAGTATGAAAACTGAATTAGATATTTCGGAATCAATAAGTGTTAATAATCTATTAAAATAAATTATGTGAAGGGATGTTAGTAAAAATATGGAAGAAGAAAGAACATTAAGTCCAAATTTAGAAAATCAAGAAGAGGAATATATAGAAAATTCTTTAAGACCAAGAACATTAAAAGAATATATTGGACAAGATAAAGTAAAAGAGAATATGAAAATATATATAGAGGCTGCAAAAAAAAGAAATGAAGCATTAGATCATGTTTTATTATATGGACCTCCAGGACTTGGTAAAACTACACTTTCTAATATCATTTCTAATGAGATGAATTCAAATATAAAAATAACTTCAGGTCCTGCAATAGAAAAGCCAGGAGATTTAGCAGCTATATTAACAACTCTTTCTGAATTTGATGTTTTATTTATTGATGAAATACATAGATTAAGTAAAACTGTAGAGGAAATATTATATCCAGCATTAGAAGATTATACATTAGATATAGTAATAGGTAAAGGACCGAGTGCTAAATCTATAAGACTTGATTTACCTAAATTCACATTAATAGGGGCTACAACAAAAGCAGGATCATTAACAACTCCATTACGTGATAGATTTGGAATAGTAAGTAGATTAGAATTATATTCAACCAAAGATTTAACAACAATAATAAACAGATCAAGTAAGATATTAAAAATAAAAATAGAAGAATCAGCAGCAGTAGAGATAGCAAGAAGATCAAGAGGAACACCAAGAATAGCAAATAGACTATTGAAGAGGGTAGGAGATTATGCACTAGTATTAGGCAATGGAGACATTGATTTAAAAATAGCAAAACATGCACTAAATCAATTAGAAATAGACGAATTAGGATTAGATGAAATAGATAGAAGATTATTAGAAACAATGATTGTCCAATATTTAGGAAAGCCAGTAGGAATAGAGGCTTTAGCTGCAACAATAGGTGAAGAAATATCAACAATAGAAGATGTATATGAGCCATATCTAATACAAATAGGATTTATTGCAAGAACACTAAGAGGAAGAACAGTATTACCAGCTGCATATGAACATCTAGGGTATGAATACAAATAATTGCCACTGGTTTCGGGTTTTGCCACTGGTTCCGGGTTTGATTGGCAAAAAAGTTTGCCACTGGTTATGGGTTTGATTGGCAAAATATTAGAAAGTAATTGTGGTGTTAAATAAAATTGAATGAATTAGTTAATACAAAAAATGAGGAAAAAGTCGAGGTAATAAATAAGGAAACTAATGTTAATAACTCGAAAGCTAAACAAGAGAAAATAGTATATATAGAGATATTAAGAATAATTGCTTGTTTTTTAGTAATTGTAAATCACACAAATAGTAAAATATTTTTAAATTCTCAAATTGGTGATAGATGGTTTGCATCAATAACATATTTTTTATATGTAAAGTGGCTGTGCCATTATTTTTAATGATATCAGGGGTGACTTTATTAAAAAAAGAAGATTCATATAAAAAGAATTATATAAGGTTTTTAAAAATATTAATAAGTTTAGTTATCTTTTCTTTTATATATTATATAAAAGATTGCATTGCTACAAATTCATCAATATCAATGATTAATTTCTTTAAATTAATATACCAAAAAAATATTACAAATGCATTTTGGTATATGTATTTATATTTAGGAATAATTTTGATGATACCTATAATACAAAGAATGGTTAGTAATTTTAAAAAGTTAGACTTAAAATATTTTATATTTTTTTCTTTAGTTGTATGTGGTAGTATGCCTATATTAAATTACTATTTTCCCAACACAATATATTCAAGTAATTTTGATTTGTTTTTATTTAATGTATATCTTGGATTAATTTTTACAGGATATTATATAGAAAATTACATGAAAATAACAAAAAGTAAAATGATAATTTGTGTCTTTATTTTGTGATATTTATAGTATTAAATGTATTTTTTACATATATGGAGTATTTAAAAAATCCAGATAGTTATTTATTTTTTGATAATAGATGTTTTATTACTATAACAATTCCAAGTATATGCATATTTATAATAGTAAAATATCTTTTTAATAATAAAAGGAAGATTATAAATTTTATATCTTTAGGAATTAAAGAAATAGGAGCATGTACATTTACAACTTATTTATTATCTGATTTATTAATAGAATTACTAGCAAAGGAAGAGATATTTTTAAATGGATATTTAAATCCTTTAATTTCTGTAATAATTTATCAAATAACAATATTTATTGTAGGAATAATAATAAGTTTTATTTTAAGACGAATTCCGTTAATAAAAAAGATCTTATAACATAAGAATATGCTTTTTTTAATTAATATTTATATAAATAATTAATAATAACAAAAACAAGGAGGAAGATTATGAAACTATTACTACATACTTGTTGTGCACCATGTAGTGTATATTGTATTGATTCTTTGAGAAAAGAAGAAATTGAACCAACAGTGTATTGGTTTAATCCCAATATACATCCATATATGGAATATAAAGTAAGACGTGATTGTTTAAAAGAATATGCAAAAAGTATAAATATATATGCTATATTTGAAGAAAATTATGGATTAAGAGATTTCTGCAAAAATGTAGTAAATGATTTGGATAATAGATGTAAAAGTTATTGTTATTTAATACGTTTAGAACAAACTGCAAAATATGCAAAGGAAAATGGATATGATGCTTTTTCAACTACATTGCTTGTAAGTCCATATCAAAATCATGAAGCATTGATTGATGTTGCTAATAAAATGGCTGAAAAGTATAATGTGAAATTTTTATATAGGGATTTTAGAGTTGGCTTTAGAGAAGGTCAGGCTAAGGCTAGAGAGCTTGGATTGTATATGCAAAAGTACTGTGGATGTGTTTTTTCAGAACAGACAGCAAATTATGACCACAAAAGTTTTGCAGATAAAGTCCAACTTCAAAATAAAATTACAGAAAGAAAAATCAGATTAAGTTGGGATATATCTCATTTAGAACTAAAACCATATAAAAATGGAAGTGAAATACATTTTATATATGATTTAAAAAAAGAAGTATATAAGGAATATGTAGAAAAAACTTATGGAGAGTGGAACGAAGAAAATCAGCAAAAGCTATTTGCTAGATTTATGAAAGAGAACTCCAAAAATATAGAACTTATATATTTAAAAGATGAGCTAGTTGGATTTTATAATGGAAAGAACAAAGACAATAATACTTTTGAAATAGGAAATATTTGTGTAAAACCAGAATATCAAAATAAAGGAATTGGAACAGCAGTATTAAAAGAAATTCTATTTGAACATAAAGATAAAGATATTATTTTACAATGTTTTAAAGATAATCCAGCCATTATATTATATGAAAGCATGGGATTTAAAAAGACAGGAGAAACAGAAACTCATTATATTATGGGAAATATATGAAGAAACTGGTTGTAAAGTTGAAATAACAGGAATATTAGAAATTGTTAATGAAATACTAGAAGGTGTGAATATAGTTTGTTTCTTTTTTGATACTAAAATTATAACTGAAAATATTAAAGTAGATGGAGAAGAAATATCAAATGTAAAATGCTTTACTTATGAAGAAATTATAAATATGAAAGATGAACTTAGAACAGAAGAATATTTTTTGAGTACAATTAAAAACAAAATATATAACAAAATACAATCTACTAAAATTATAAAAAGTATAAAAAAATAAATAAGCTAAAAAATACATGAATAGTTTAACTATTATACAAATTATAAAAAAAAGAGAGAAGGTGAATCTATGCCTAAAAAGAAAAATGAAATTTCAATTCGTTCAAGTGCAGCAGAATATTTAACTTATGTAGCAGCAATTGGAGATGATTCAGATTCAATAGAAGTTAGATATGAAGATGAAAATATATGGTTAACACAAAAAATGTTGGCAACAGTTTATGGAGTAGATGTGAGAACAATTAATTATCATATAAAAAAGATATTTGAGGATAATGAGTTAGAAGAAATTTCAACTATCCGAAATTTTGGGATAGTTCAAAAAGAAGGAAATAGAGAGGTTTCAAGATATGTTACTCATTATAATTTACAAATGATTATAGCAGTTGGATTTAAAGTAAATAATGAAAGAGCAGTACAATTTAGAAAATGGGCTAACAAAATAGTAAAAGATTACACAATAAAAGGTTGGGTAATGGATGATGAACGTTTAAAAAATGGTGGCTCAATTTTAACTGAAAAATATTTTGAAGAACAATTAGAACGCATTAGAGAAATAAGAATGTCCGAGCGAAAATTTTATCAAAAAATTACTGACATATACGCAACTTCAATAGATTATGATAAAACTGCAAAAGCAACAATTAGATTTTTTACAGCTGTTCAAAACAAACTTCATTATGCAGTATCACGGAAATACAGTTGCAGAAATTATTTATAATAGAGCAGATCATAAAAAGGAGAATATGGGACTAACTTCATGGGAAGGAGTACCAAATAGTAAAATACATAAATATGATGTAGTGATTGCTAAAAATTATTTATCTGAAAATGAAATTGCACAGCTAGAAAGAATGGTATCAGCATATTTAGATTTAGCAGAGATGCAAGCAATGAGACATATTCCAATGACAATGGCAGATTGGGAAGAAAGATTAAATGGATTCTTGAAGTTATGGGATCATGATATTTTACAAGATAATGGAAAGATATCAGCAGAAATGGCAAAATTACATGCAGAAACTGAATTTGAAAAATATAGAATAATTCAAGATAGAATATACATTTCTGATTTTGACCAGCTTATTATAGATACTAAAAGATTTAAAAAAGAAAATTAAAGATAACTAGTAATTAGTAGTTTGTAAATAAAATAATAATTTAATCGAAAGTAAAGGTATTTAAGGAGGGATTTTTTATGTATAAATGTGTTGCAATTGATGTTGATGGAACTTTAGTAAATGATGATAAAAAATTAACGCAGAGAACGATAGATTCTATAAAAATGGCAATTCAAAAAGATATTAAGATTGTAGTTTCTAGTGCAAGATCATTTTATAGGCTTAAAGATTATCTAGAGCAATTACAACTAATAAAAAATAATCAATATACAATATGTTTTAATGGTGCTATAATTATCGAAAATAAAAACGAAGAAGTAATGTTATCAAATAATTTTGATACAGAAGAGATATGGGAATTAATAAGTTTAGCAAATAAATTCAAAACTTCTATTTTTTTGTATTCAATGAATAATGTGTTCGTAGAGAAAGTACCTAGAATTATAGAAAACAGTAAAAATTTTAAAAATGTAAAATTGGATTTATTAAAATTTGAGGGTATAAATTTTGATAAAGATAAAATATATAAAATTCTTTTTGTAGATGATTATGATAAAGTAACAGAAATAAAAAAGAAAATTTCAAAAGAGTTTTTACAAAAATATGAAATTACAAGTAGTATTCCAGAATGTATAGAATTTGTAAAAAAAGGAATTACAAAGTCTAAATCATTGCAATTTATATGTGAAAAATGCAATATAGAAAAATCAGAGGTAATTGCTATAGGAGATGCAGATAATGATTTAGAAATGATTAATTTTGCAGGGTTAGGTGTTGCAATGGAAAATGCAACAGATTCATTAAAAGAAAAAGCAGATTATATAACAAATTCAAATAATGATGATGGTGTTGCAAATGTTATAGAAAAATATATTTTAAAAATAGTTGACATATAAATTACAGGAAATAAAAGTGGAAGGAAGTGAATACTGTATATGGATAAAAAGATAGTTAAAAATTGCACAATAAAAGGAGTAAAATTATGAGTAAATATGAGTCATTATGGAAGTACATAAAAGAAAATAAGAAAGAAAGTTATAAATTATCTTATGAAGAAGTTAAAAATATTTTAGGATTTAATATAGACCACTCATTTTTAACATATAAAAAAGAATTAAAAGAATATGGATATGAAGTTAGTAAAATATCTATGAAAGAAAAGACTATAATTTTTAAGAAGATAAAATAAAGCAAGTTATAGAAAGGAAGTAAAAAATGGCTACAACAAACGAATATATAGAATATGTATGTGAACAAATAAAAGATGTTGGAGAAGTAAGATACAAGAAAATGTTTGGAGAATTTATGATCTATGTTAATGATAAGCCAGTTATTATAGTATGTGATAATGTACCTTTTGTTAAAAAGTTAGATTGTATTAAAGATATAATGCAAAAAGCAGAAACATGTTTCCCATATAAAGGAGCAAAAGAGCATTATGTATTAGATATTGATAACAGCGAATTTTGTAAATCAATTATTATCGAGTTAGAGAAAGTAACACCAATACCTAAAAAGAAGAAAAAATAACAATAATGAAACATTATATAAAACAGGAGAAAAAAGTGAATAAGATAAATAAAAATAAACAAAAATTAATAATAGTAACAATTATCAACTTATTCATATTTGCAATTACAAATGTAATATTTAAATTAAAATACGAACAAGTTGATGATTTTATAATGTATAACTTGTATTCAGGATTAGATGGTACATATAATATACATGGAATATATATGCACCCATTAATATGTTTTATAATAAGCATATTTTTTAGAATTATACCATTTATAAACTGGCACAGTATATATTTATTAACTATGCAATTTATATGTTTTACATTAATAGCATACACAATAATAAAAAAACATAATGATAATAAATCAATAATATTATATACAATGTTTGCTAGTATATTTTACACAGTAATGCTACTATTATTGCAATATACATCAGTTTCAGCATTATTGATATTAACATCATTCATATTATTAATAGATAAAACAGAAAGTGAAGAAGATAGAAGTAAAAAGCATGTAATTTTAATATTCATATTATTTACGCTAGGAATTATGACAAGAACACAATCATTACTAATTATAGCACCATTTATAGCATTATACTTTGTAATAAAAATAATTAAATATTATAGGAAAAATATAACAAAAGAAAAAATACTTACATTATTAAAAGAATATCTTATTTACTTGGGAATTATCATAGTTGTATATGTTTCAAACTATATGTCATATAATACAAATGAAGTTTACAAAAACTATATGGAATATAACTATTTAAGAACGCAATTACATGATATAACTCCTGTAGATTATGAAGAAAATAAAGAAATATTTGATAAAATCGGTTGGTCAAAAAATGATTACTATCTATTTTATACTTTTAATTTTGGCGACGAAAATGTATACACAAAAGAAAATTTACAAAAAATATTAGATTATAAAATTCAAAAAGATGGAAAATATAATTTTAATACAAATATAAATAAAATAGCTCAATCATTTTTAAATGAAATCAAAAGTAATTATAAATACATATTTATTATGCTAATAATTGTTTTTATAATTAGTTTATATAACAAACAAAAAAGACTAGAAAATATATTAATAATATTAACAGCAATTGCAATTCACATTTTATTTATTATAATAAATAGAGCTATGTTAAGAGTAGTAATGCCAGAATATATATTAGCAACAGCATTACTAATATATAATTTACCAATAAATACTAACAAGCAAATAAATGATAATGTAAGAAATAGCTCAATTTTATGCGTTATAACAATTATTGTAGTAATTATTTCAGGAAGTCAGTACAAATTTAATTATAATGTAAATGATTATGAAAATTATAAAGAAATAATTAAATATACAAATGAAAATAAACAGAATGTATATATGTATACAGTACCAGCACTACAATATAGGTATTTAGCATATTCTGTATATGAGATGCCACCTAAAGAAGCATTTTCTAATTTAAGAGTTATGGGGCGGCTGGGATATGTACACTCAAAATTATTTTGATTTTAAAGATAGATATAATTTAGAAGGAACTTTTTTAGATTTATTAAAAGATGATGTATATTTAATAGATGGACGAGTTGTTTGGTCGGGAAATTTATATGAAAATTATATAGATAATATAGTTTTATTTATAAAAGAAAATTATAATATAGATGTTAGATATGAAAAAATAAAGGAATTTGATAATTTATATATTTATAAGTTAAATAAATTTCAAATATAGAAAATTTAATCAATTTTATCTGTAGTAATAAATGTCTTTCTAAACTGTGCATTAGTGTATTTTACTACATATATAACTTTTAAATTAAAAAAATAAAAACTTAAAAATGTATATATTATTTATAAAAATTAATTTTTGTGATAGAATGAATAATAATAATTAAAATAAGTTTAATGAAGGGAAAGAAAGAATTGGAAAAGTTAGTTTTAATTGATGGAAATAGTATAATGAATAGGGCATTTTACGGAATTATGGGAGGTAAAATGTTAGCAACAAAAGATGGAAAATATACAAATGCAGTATATGGATTTTTAGCAATATTATTTAAAATTTTAGAAGACATAGATCCAAAATATCTTGTAGTAGCATTTGATTTAAAAGCACCAACAGTAAGACATAAATTATATGAAGGATATAAAGCAAATCGTAAAGGGATGCCAGATGAACTAGCTGAACAAATGCCATTAATAAAAGAGATATTAACAGCAATGAATATAGATATTGTAGAAATGGAAGGTTATGAAGCAGATGATGTATTAGGTACATTGTCAAGATACGGAGAAAACAAAGGGTTAGAAGTAACAATTCTTTCAGGAGATAGAGATACATTTCAATTAGCAACAGATCACATAACAATAAGAATTCCTCATACAAAAGGCGGAAAGACAGAAACAGATGAATATAATAGAGAAAAAATTATAGAAAAATATGGTCTTGAACCACAACAATTAATAGATGTTAAAGGGTTACAAGGAGATGCATCTGATAACATACCAGGAGTTCCAGGAGTAGGAGAAAAAACAGCATTATCATTAATACAAAAATATGGTTCAATAGAAAATTTATATGAAAGTATAGAAAAACAAGAAGATGATTTAAAAGGGAAACAAAAAGAAAAAATCGAAAATAATAAAGATTTAGCATTTTTATCAAAAACATTAGGGACAATCAATTTACAAGTTCCAATTGAGGATACTTTGGAAAATTTTAAAGTTGAAGAATGGGACAAACAAAAAGTATTACAAATATTCAAAGAATTAAATTTTAAACGATATATTGAAAGATTTTCATTAACAGATAGTAATGAAAATGTGGAAAATAAAAGAAAAGAATCTTTTAAACATGGAGATAAAACTGAAAAAGAAATAATACAATTAATTAAAGAACAAAATAAAATGATTTTCTACATTAATACAAAATCAGATGAAACAGAAGGAAATATAATTAATGAAAAAATTATAGGTATTAGTATTTATGATGAAAATATAAATGAATCTTATTATTTATCAATAGAGCAAATATCTAACTTTAAAGAAATATTTGAAGATGAAAAAATAAAGAAAATAAGTATAGATTTAACTAAAACATATATAATATTGAAACAATCAGGGATTAATATAAAAGGAATGAATTATGATATTGAAATCGCTGCATATATTTTAAATCCTACAAATAACAAACTAAAGCTAGATAATTTAATTGAACAATATTTAGAAATAGATGTAAATGAATATGTAAATCAAAATGAGGAAAATCAACAGCAAATTAATTTATTTGATAATATTGAAAATGAAGATAGTGAGAAAGAAGATAAATATGTTTTTTATGCATATGCAATTTCTGAAATAAAAAATATAACATTAAAAAAATTAGAAGAAATAAATGGTTTAGATCTATTTTATAATATAGATATGCCAACAGTAGAAGTATTATCAGATATGCAATGGAATGGAATGTATTTAGAGGAAAAAGAATTAAATGAATTTGGAAAAGAATTAACATCGAAATTAGATAGTATTACTAAGATTATTTATGAAATGGCAGGAGAAGAGTTTAATATAAATTCAACAAAACAACTAGGTGAAATACTTTTTGAAAAAATGAAACTACCAGTTATTAAAAAAACAAAAAGTGGTTATTCAACTGATGTTGATGTATTAGAAAAATTAAAAAGAGAAGATCCTATAATAGAACATATTTTAGAATATAGACAATTAATGAAACTTAATTCTACTTATGTAGAAGGATTGAAACAATATATTAATCCTAAAACAAAAAGAATACATTCATTTTTTCATCAGACTATAACAGCAACTGGTAGAATTAGCTCAACAGAACCAAATTTACAAAATATACCAACAAGATTTGAATTAGGAAAAAGAGTAAGAAAGTTGTTTAAGCCAGAAGAGGGAAAGGTGTATATAGATGCTGACTATTCTCAAATAGAATTAAGAGTGTTAGCTGCTATATCTGAAGATGCACATATGATAGAGGCATTTAAAGAAGGGCAAGATATTCATAAACAAGCAGCTTCAAAAGTATTTAAAACACCAATAGATGAAGTAACAAAAGAACAAAGAAGTGATGCAAAGGCAGTAAATTTTGGAATTGTTTATGGCATTAGTGACTTTGGATTAGCAGAGCAGTTAGGTATTACAAGAAAAAAAGCAAAAGAATATATTGAGGAATATCTTGAACAATATTCAGGAATAAAGAATTTTATGAATAATATTACAGAAGAAGCAAAAAAGAAGGGTTATGTTGAAACATTATTCCATAGAAGAAGATATATCCCAGAATTAAAATCTAATAATTATATGGTAAGACAATTTGGTTCAAGAGCAGCAATGAATACCCCAATACAAGGAACTGCAGCAGATATTATGAAAATAGCAATGATTAAAGTTTATAAAGAAATAGAAAAAAGAAACTTGAATTCAAAAATAGTATTGCAAGTTCATGATGAAATGATGATAGAAACACCAGAAAACGAAATAGATGAAGTGAAAGAAATATTAAAAATATGTATGGAATCAGCAATACAATTACAAGTGCCACTGATTGCAGATATTTCAGAAGCAAGAGATTGGTATGAATGTAAATAAACATTTCAGAAAGGAGAAACAGCTTGAAACATAACAAAATATTAATTTTTATTATATTAATTTTAGTAGCAGTTTTATTTTTAGTGTTTTTTAGAAATAATATTTTAAAATTACTATATCCTAAAACTTATCAGGATATAGTATCTAAGTATCATATGCAATATGATGTTGACGAAGAGTTGATTTTTGCAGTAATAAAAGCAGAAAGTAATTTCAATAATCAAGCTGTTTCAAATAGGGGTGCAGTTGGTGTAATGCAGTTAATGGAAGAAACTGCAAATGAGGTTGCTAGAAAAAATGATATTATAATAAATTATAATAACTTAAAGCAGGATCTTCTTATAGTTGAAAATAATATTTGTATTGGAACTAAATATTTGTCTATGTTATTGGAAAAATATCAGAATAAAGAGGTTGCTCTTGCAGCTTATAATGCTGGTATTGGTACTGTTGATAATTGGTTGGAAAAAGATGTTATAAAAGCTGATGGCTCTAATATAGAAAATATACCTTATAAGGAAACTAATAATTATGTTAGAAAGACTTTAAGAGCATACAAAATGTATAAAGAATTATATAATATATAGTAATTATAATGTGAGTATAGAAAAGTTAATTTATCTTATCTATATTAATAGGTGTCCTCCCAAACTGCGCATTACTATATCTTACTATACATTGTAATTTTTAGATTTAGAAAAAATGTAGTTTATAAAAAAGTTATAATATATAGTAAAATACAGCTCTTTACTGGTCGGACTAATCATATAAGAGAATTTAATTATAATGTGAGTATAGAAAAGTTAATTTATCTTATCTGTATTAATAGGTGTCCTCCCAAACTGCGCATCACTATATTTTACTATATATTATAACTTTTTGTTAGAAAATTGAAATTTTAAAGTATAGTTAGTGTAAAATAAATTCGGGAAAATAAAATAAAGAAAAAATAAGATACCCA
>CANTHA010000006.1 GCA_947653375.1 uncultured Clostridium sp.
ATATATTAAAATACATAATTTGCTGGTCAGACTAATCATATAAATAAGTTTAATAGATTTCAAATATAGAAGAGTTAATCTGTGTTATCTGTATTAATAAATGTCTTCCCAAACTGCGCATTAGTATATTTTACTATATATTATAACTTTTAGATTAAAATAAAAAAGTCGAAACTTAAATAATATAAAATCAAGTTTATTTCCTAAAGTTATTTATGTCATAAATGATATTCCTCCTAATAAAATCTATTAGGAGGAGATTATTTTATGATTGTAACAAAACTGTCTAGTAAAAGAAAGATGAGAAATACATTATTTATTTGTTTTTTAATAATTTTTGGACTTATAGTAAGATTAGGATTTATTCAATTTATTCAGCGGCAAAGAGCTATCTTATTTAGCATATGAGCAACAAACATTAGATAGAAAGATTAATCCTAAAAGAGGAACTATACTAGATAGTACTGGTAAAACAGTGTTAGCAATTAGTAGTACAGTGGAGACTGTTACTGTTAATCCAGGAAATATTAATAAAAATGATAAAGAAAAAGTAGCAAAAAAATTATCAGATTTATTTGAATTAGATTATGAAACTATATTAAAAAAGGTTAATAAAAGAAGTTCTATAGAGACTATTGCAAAAAAGGTTGAAAAAGATAAAACTGATGAGTTGAGAGTTTGGATGGAAGAAAATAATATAACTTCTGGTATTAATATAGATGAAGATACAAAGAGATATTATCCAAATAGTAGTGTTGCATCTCAAATAATTGGATTTTGTGGAAGTGATAATCAGGGATTAGATGGAATTGAAGCAAAATATGATGAAGAATTGAAGGGAAAACAAGGAGCTATTCAAAGACATGCAGATGCAAAAGGTTCAGAAATTGGAAAAGAAGGAGAAAATTATGTTGCAGCAATTGATGGTAATGACTTAATATTAACTATAGATATGACAATTCAATCAATAGCAGAAAAGTACTTAAAAGAAGCATGTATTGATAATAAATGCACAGATGGAGGAAATATTGTTATTATGAATCCTCAAAATGGCGATATTTTAGCAATGGCAACATATCCATCATATGATTTAAATAGTCCATATAGTGCATATACAGATGAATTAAGGGAAACATGGGATACACTAGAAAAATCAGAGAAAACTAAAAATTTACAAGCAGTTTGGAGAAATAAGGCGATTGCAGATACATATGAACCAGGATCAGTTTTTAAATTAGTGACTGCTTCTGCAGCAATTGAAGAAGGTATTGTAACAGATATTGATAAAGAGGGAGAATTTAATTGTAATGGAGGAATAGAAGTAGCTGGAGTAAGAATAAAGTGTTGGAGATATTATAGACCTCATGGTTCAGAAAGTTTAAGATTAGGATTAATGAATTCATGTAACCCTGTATTTATTGGTTTAGGACAAAAATTAGGTGTAGAGAAATATTATAGTTATTTAAATAAATTTAGACTGTTAAATAAAACAAATATTGATTTACCAGGTGAAGCAAATAGTATATTTTTAGCAGAGAATAAAGCAGGGCCTGTTGAACTTGCAACTATAAGTTTTGGCCAAAGATTTGAAATAACACCTATACAATTGGTTACAGCTGTTTCAGCAATTGCAAATGGAGGAGATAGTATACAACCTAGAGTAGTAAAACAAATAATTAACAGTGAAACAAAGGAAGTTATGGATGTACCAGTAAAAACAAATGGTACAGTTATATCTAAAGAAACATCAGAAAAAGTATTAAGTATGATGGAATCTGTTGTGTCTGAAGGTACTCGGAAAAAATGCTAAAGTTGCTGGATATAGAATAGGAGGAAAGACAGGTACTTCAGAAGATGGTGTAAATACAAATAAATATGTAACTTCTTTTTGTGGTGTTGCACCAACTGATAATCCTCAAGTTGTGGTTTTAGTGACTTTATATAATCCAACAGGAGAAGGGGGACACCAAGGAGGTGTGTGGGTAATTTAAGAGACTGCTGAAAAAGTAGTTCCGAATTAGCTCTCAAAAAAATGTGAACTGGAAAATATTTTTTCTAGTTCACGTTTTTTCTATGTTTTGATGGCTTAATGTGATATAATTAATACTGTTGAAAGGGTTGATATAACGGTGTTAAAAGAAAATAATCAATTAAGTTTTTGTTTAAGTTCACATGCATCTCTTTTTGATGTACTGATAGAAAAAGATAACTTTTGGAGACAACTAAAGGATATGGTTGATTTCTCTTTTGTTTATGATGAATTAAAAGATAAATATTCTTCAACAATGGGAAGAAAAGCTGAAGATGTAATAAGGATGTTTAAGTATCTTTTACTTAAAAATTACTACAAATTATCTGATAGAGATTTGATTACAAGAACTAAAACAGATATGTTATTCAAATATTTCTTGGATTACTTGCCAGAAGAAATTAACTTAATTGACCCAAGTTTGTTAACTGTATTTAGAAGAGAAAGATTAAGTAATAAAGAAAATGAAGAAGAAACTTCAACAAATTTAATGGATAAATTAATAGCTAAAACAGTAGAAATAGCTTTACAAGAAGGTGTAATAGAAGTTAAGAATAAAATAATCCAAGATTCAACTCATACAAATGCAATGTATCAACACATTTCACCAAGAGAGGAATTAATAAAACAAGCTAAAGAATTAAGAAAATCAATATATAAAATAGATGAAACCATGCATAACAAGATGCCTAAAAAAAGAGAAAGCACTGGTCTTTTGGAAGACCAAATAGAATATACGAAAGAACTACTTAATTTAGTAAAAGAAGATGCACGATTTACCACAATACCACAAATAAATGAAAAAATAAATATGTTAGAAGAAACAATGAACGATACTGAATATGAAATAGAATATTCAAAAGATAAGGATGCAAAAGTTGGACATAAGACAGCTGATACATCTTTCTTTGGGTACAAAACTCATATAGCAATGACCCCAGAAAGAATAATAACTGCAACAGTAGTAACATCAGGAGAAAAACACGATGGAAAACAATTACAAAAATTAGTTGAGAAGTCTCAATCAAACGGTATTGACGTTAAGGCTGTTATTGGTGATGGAGCATATTCTGAAAAAGAAAATATTGAGTATTGTGAAGAAAATAATATAAGATTGGCATCTAAATTAAGTCCACATATAACACATGGACAAAAAAGTAATAGTAATGATTTTGAATATAACAAAGATGCTGGAATGTATGTATGTAAAGCAGGACATATGGCAATAAAAAAGAAATTAACAAAAGATCAATATAGCAAATATGAAAGTTATTATTTCGATGTAGAAAGGTGCAAGTATTGTTCATATAAAGAAGGGTGTTATAAGGAAGGAGCAAAGACAAAGTCATATAATATAAGAATAATTAGTGATATACATATTAAACACATGGACTATATGGAAACAGAAGAGTTTAAAGAATTATATGCTGAAAGATATAAAATCGAAGCTAAAAATTCAGAACTAAAATCCAACTTTGGTTATGATAAAGCCAATGCCTGCGGAAAAAACGGTATTACGATTCAAGGGGCTAGTGCGTTCTTTTTAGTCAATATAAAACGAATAATTAAACTAAAAGAGGAAAAAGCACAAAATAATGGATAAATATATCCATATATTTTAAACTTTTTCACTATTTATAGAAAAAACGTGAACTAGAAAAAATATTTTCCAGTTCACATTTTTTTGAGAGCTAATTCGGAACTACTTTTTCAGCAGTCTCTAATTTAAACAACACTATTTATAAGTTTATTTCTACAGATATATGAAAAATAAGTATTTTCATAAAAAAAGAAATAAATATGTAATAAAAATATCATATAAAAGATAAAAATAATAAAGCTGGGAATGCGTAAGTATATGAGATTTTAAGAAAAAATAGTAAAATTTTAGGCTTGAAAAATAAAAATATTTTATTATAATTAATGTATAAAAAATATATAAACTTTAACTAGTAAAATCAATAAGGTATAAAGCAATTATAAATATTCATGGAAAATGTTTACATAAATTTAAAATTATGTTATAATATAGGTAGAATGTCAAATAAAAGGAGGATATTTAATGAAAAAAATGAATATTAAATTTTTATTCAAAAGAATAATTTTTATTGTAGTAGTAGCATTATTTTTGTTAATATTAAATAATGTTAATGTTGTTTTAGCTAATAGTGAAGTTAAAAATCAAAATGAATTTTGTTATTTATCAGACATAAAATATGTTACAGATAAATCCTCAGTCGGTTGGGGAAGTATAAGCCTAGATAAAAACTTAGATACAAAATATAATAATGGATTGATTACATTGATTGTAGATGGACAAAAAAGACAGTTTTTAAAAGGAATATCTGCACATGCTACATCAACGCTTGTATATGATCTTACAAATTACAATTATGATTTTTTTACTTCTTATATAGGAGTAGATGAAAGTAGAGGTAATAATGGAAATGGTGTAAAATTTCAAATATTTACATCTGCTGATGGAGAAAATTGGGATTTAAAAACAGCAGAATCACCACAAGTAATGAAAGGTAGTACTAATGCACAATTCGTAAAAATAGATATAAAGGGCGTAAAGTATTTAAAATTATATGCTCATAATAATAATAATGCAGATTCAGATCATTCTGTTTATGCAAATGCTAAACTAATAAAAGAAAATTATGAAGAAATAGAAAATGGATCAGTTGATTTTATAAAAACAGTAGAAGAATATGATAACATTATAAAAACTTATGATAGTCAAGAAATAACAGGAGAATATGAATTAAGAATATTACAAAGAGAGCTTGTGAAAAATGTTGGATATGACATGTTACAACTTTATGCAAGTCATAGTGAAGAATATAAAGAAACATTTTCTTGGCTATTTAATAATGTTGAAAATTTACGTTTATATACATTAGGTGGAAAACCAACAGGAAGTTATATGGCGTCTTTAAAAGTTCTAAATGACTTATATCAAACATATAATGCCGACTTTGAAATAAAAACGGTATCAAAATATGGAAATGTAGTAGGTGATTTATATAAGAGAATGGCGATTACACTTTCGCTTACGCATTCAGCACAAGTAGCCTTATGGATGCAACCAAGTGCACCAGAAAATCAGTCAGATGCTGTTACAAGATATGCAATTTATAAAAAATTATATTCAGAAGGTAAATTTGTTGTTTCTACTGGAGAATCAGGAATAGATATTACTAAATGGTTTGAAGAATATAATATTGAAGAAATGCGTTTTGTTTTAAATAATATTATAGATGATGAAGAAATTTTATGGTTAAATGAGTATACACAAGGGCAAATAGAAGCTCATCCAGGTAGGGAATGGTCATACTTAACACCGCACCCATATATGGCTTATGTATGGCCAAATTATGGAAATCCAGTATTCCATGACCCAGATAAAAAAGATTATTGGGACGAAAAGTTTGGAGGAATATTTTCTAAATATGGTGTAACATATACCAGTGATCCAGCAAGAAAAATATATAAAGTATGGATGAATTTTAGAAATGAATTTGGAACTGGAGCAGTTTGTGGAGGTATTTCAAAAACTGGTTCAAATATTCGTACAGTTCATGGTATACCAGCAGCTGTTATTGGTCAACCAGGACATGCAGCTATTATATATTATAGTCAAGATGCTAATGGAAACGGATATTGGAATATTGATAATGACGTAAGTGGATGGACACTATCAGAAAAAAGTGAGAGAATGCTACTAGGTTGGGGGAATGCTAGTTATAGTAGAGGCTACTCAGTAGTATATATGGCATTAGCACAAGAGGCATTAAATGATTATGAGAATTTTGAAAAGTGCGAAAAATTGGTTATGCTTGCTAATTCATATTCAGGAAATTTAGAAAAACAAGAAGAAATTTATAGAAAAGCATTAGAAGTGCAACCTATAAATATTGATGCATGGTATGGTCTAATTAATGTTTATAATCAAAATACAAACAAGACAGAAGATGAATATTTTGAATTAGCCAAAGAAGTAGCAGAAAATTTGAAATATTTTCCATTACCAATGCAACATTTAACAAATTTAATTAAGCCAAAAATTACAAGTATAGAGAATTCTTATAGATTTACACTTTTACAAACAAGAATTTTAACAGAAGCAAGTAAGACACCTAATAATACAGCAGATAATTATTATGTATATCAACCGAGTGTTACAAGAGTAGAAGCAAACTATTTATTAGGAAAATTAGATAAAACAATTGCTACTTTCTCATTTGATGGAGAGAATGCAGGTAAAATTGTATTATCAGATCGTTTTAATGGAAATGGTGTACGTTGGGATTATGCAATAACTAGAAATGACACAGGAGAAAAAGTGTGGAAAGAGGTTTCATTTACAGCAGAGGAACCACATGAATTACAATTAACACCAGAGGAAATAGAAAGTATAACTGCAGAAAATGATATTTATATTCATATTGTTGGTGTAAACTATGATGAAGAAAACCTGTATAAAATAGATATTCAAGAATCAAATTTAGGATCAAATTTATATGCTAATGATTGGGAAAATAAATTAATAGGTGCAACAAGTACTATGCAATGGAAACTAAATGAAGCAGATGAGTGGACTACATATAGTGAAGCAGAGCCAGACTTAACAGGAGATAAAACTTTAATAGTTAGAACAGGTGCAACAGGGATATATTTGGCAAGTAAAGAGAGTAAGATTTATAATTTTACACAAAATAATGAACCAAATACAAGAAGGTATATACCAATTTCACATTTATCAGTAAATTCCGTTTCTTCAGAGGCAACAGGACAAAAAAGACATGCGACAAATTCAATTGATGGAAATATAAATACAAGTTGGCATTCAGCATGGAATGGAAGCGATACAGAAAAATATATTATTATAAAATTAGATGAACCTAAACATTTGTCATCATTAGAATATTTCCCACTTGCAGGTGGAAATGGAAAAATACTAAATGCAGTTATATCAGTGAGCATGGATGGTGATAACTGGGATGAGGTAGTTTCAGAAACAAATTGGACATATACAAGTACTAATGATATTAGTATGAAAAGCGTTGACTTTGAACCAACAAAAGCTCAATACATAAAAATACAAGGTAAAAGAACACAATCAGCATCAAGTAGTCAAAGTTTTATAGCAGCTGCTATGTTTAATCTATATGAAGATACAACTGTAAAAACAGTAGCAACGTTCTCATTTAATGGAGAAAATGCAGGAAAAATACTTTTAGAAGATGAATATAAAAGTTTAAATTGGAAATACAGTATAGATTCAGGTAATACATGGAAAAACGTAAATGAAGGTACATGTAAATTATCAGATGAAGAAATAAGTGAAATTAATGAAAATGATAAAATAAAAGTAGTATTAGATGGAGATACAACAGAGTATATTATAAACATAAAAAAAGGAACAGCACCAGAGAGAGGTTATTTAAATGATTTAGAAAATAGACCAATTGGATTAAATAATATTAATGATCTTGAGTGGAAATATGTGAATGATACTAATTGGATTTCTTATGAAGAACAAGAACCATTAGCAACAGGAAATAAGACATTATTGGTTAGAAAAAAGGCTAAAGGGATATATACAGCAAGTGAAAATGTTGAATATCAATTTACAGAGGATAATCAGTCAGAAACAGCAAGATATATACCAATATCACATTTAACTGTTACAGATTGTTCAACTGAATCACCTGATAGAGGGGAGCCAAAGACAAATGCAATAGATGGAAACATTAATACGATGTGGCATACTGATCATACATTAACAGATGACCCAAGATTTATTGTTATTAAGCTTGATGAACCAAAATATATATCAAAACTTCAATATGCAATAAAATCAGGATATGCTTATGGGGTCATAAAAGATGCAGTAATATATACAAGTATGGATGGAGAAAACTGGGAAGAAACGGTAGTTGTTAAAGATTTATTTAATCCTTCAGATAAAGATGAACTTATATCAAGTGAAAATGTTAGAGATATATTATTTGGAGAATCAAAACAGGCACAATATATAAAATTACAATGTACAAAGTCTTGCGACTATGTGAATGGAAGTAAAAATGGAGTTCCTTATGATTACTTCTTAGCAGCTTCTATGATAAACTTATTTGAAGATACAACAAAAACGCCAGATATACCAGATAATCCAGATACTCCAGATGATCCGAACAAACCAGATACTCCAGATACTCCAGATGATCCAAATAAACCAGATATACCAGAAAATCCAGGAACAGAAATAGAAGAAGGAGAATTATTCTTCAAATCAAAATATAAAACAATTAAAGAAGATGAAAATCAGTATTTATATAAAATTGATTCAAAGCTAACATTAAAAGAATTTATTGAAAGTTGTGAAACAAATGGAATAATTACAGTATATAAACAAGATGGAACAATTTTAAAAGAAAATGAATTTATAGGAACAGGAATGATATTAAAAGACAAAAAAGATGGAAATGATAAAGAAATTTCATTAATGCTATCTGTAATAGGTGATATAGATGAAAATGGAGAAGTTACACCAACAGATTTAGCAGAAGCTATACAAAAAACTTTAGGGGAAAATAATTTGAACGAATTACAATTATTAGCAACAGATATAAATGAAGATGGAGAGATAACACCAACAGATTTAGCTGAAATGATAAAAATGACATTAGAGTAATATTAAAAATAAATAAATAATTGAGAGGGGAAATTGAAGAATGAAAAAAATATTAAAGGCAATTGTAATAATTGCAATTATTGGAACAACGATAGGAATAACAAATATATCACATGCATTTTCGCTTGATGCTGATTTATCATCAAATAATAAATTAGTTGCAGGTCAAGAGGTAAAAGTAACTTTAACATTAAATAATATAGATATGGATGATGGTATACGTTCTATAAAAATAGGAAAAGTGATAGTAGGAGGAGAGTTTGAAGCAATATCTTCAGCAAGTTTTTCAAGTAGTACATGGACTCCAACATACTCAAATGGTGGGTTAGTGTTAATGACAGGAACACCAGTAAAAACTGCAGGAGAAGCAGTAACATTAACTCTAAAAGTAAAATCAGGAATAACTGCAAAATCATCAGCAGTGACATTTGAAAATATAGTTGCATCATCAGGAGTAAATACAGGAGATATATCAGCAGGAACAAAAACTATAGAAATAAAAGCAGAAGGAGCATCTGAAGGTGTGAATAATGGAGGAACTACAAGTACACCAATGCAATCAACTAAAAAACCAGTGACAACTTCTAAAAATAATACAACAAAAAATGATAAAAAGAATTCAACAGCAACAACAGGAAAATTACCAAAAGCAGGTCACGCAACTAATATAGCAATAGTGACTTTAAGTATCATAGCAATAGCAGTGACAGTAATTGGGTTAGTGAATTATATTAAATATAAAAAGAAAATTTCTGATGATAAGTAATTAAGTTAATTGATAAGGCGAAGAATATTAAAATTTTTCGTCTTATTTTTATGTTATAATTCAAATATATATGAATTAAGAGATAAAAGCTATTTCTTTTATTTACAATTGATATTTCTGAATAATTACGATTAGTTTATAAAAAAATAAAAATTAATAGAAAAATTTAGAATATTAATATATAATGCATATTAAAAGATTATCTTAAAAATTAAAAGAGAATCCAATTTATATAAAAAAATAAATGATAAATGCTTGAAAATAGTAAAATGTTAATTTAAGTTGACAAAGTTCCAACTCGAATTGATAGAAAGCAACTGAAAAAAATCGTATAATCATAAATAATGAAAGGGAGGAAAAAATATGAATTTAGGAGAAAGATTACTTGAATTAAGAAAAATTAAAAATTTAACACAAGATGATGTTGCAGAAAAATTAAATGTAACAAGACAAACAGTATCAAAATGGGAAACAAACCAAAGTACACCAGATTTTGATAAGATAGTTCCATTGTGTGAATTATATGAAATTACACCTGATGAATTATTAACAGGGAAGAAACAAGAACAAAGAAAAGAAGACAATGAAAGCAATGAACAATTAAATTGGGAAGAAGCAAAAAAACATCTTTTTACAAGAGGAAAAGATGATGAAAATAATTATGAAAATATGACTAAAGAGCAAATAAAACGAAAATCTGCTGAAATTGTTAGTAGTTCAATATTAATATTTTTTATTGCTATAGCATATGCTGGAATTGGAACTACTGTAATGATGTGGAATCCTGTTTTTGTTGGTTGTACTTTTTTAATACTAATAGGTTGGGGAGTAACAAGAATTGTTAAACACTATATGGCAATTCCAAAATTGAAAAAAACAGAGAAAGAAGAAAGACAGGATAAAATAATTAAACAAATCAATGATATTGTAGGAGGAATAGGTGTAGCAATATACTTTATAGTTAGTTTTACAACCATGGCTTGGCATATAACTTGGGTAATATTTATAATAATTGGATTGATTGAACAAATTGTTAAATTAATATATATGCTAAAGGAGGAAGAAGAAAATGAAAAATAAAGGACTAATTATCATGTTAATAATGTTACTTACAATTATAATATTCCTTTTAATTATGTTTTTAGTATCTTATTTAACTGGAGGGATTAACTTTAGAAATCGAATTTTTAATATAGGAACTAAAAGTAGTAGTGTAATTTTTGATAAAACATTTGAAATGGCAGATATAAAAAATATAGAAATAAAGCAAGATGCAGGAGATATTATTTTTAGAGAAACATCAAACAATTATATTCAAGTAGTAGTTTATGGAGAAAATGAAAATGATATAGATGTTAATTTAAATGAGAATAAATTGAATATTGATTATTTGCAAACAAAAAGATTTGCTTTATTCAACTTTGGAAATGCTAAAAATGATATTATAGTATATATACCTTCTAATTACTCAAACGAAATCAAGATAAGAAATAATTATGGGAAATGTGAAATAATAGATTTAGAAAATGCCTCAGTAAATATTGATTGTGATGCAGGAGATGTAGAAGTTGGAAAAATCAAAAATGCCATAATAAAATGTGATTATGGAAATATTAAGATAAAAGAGATATTAAACAAATGTGATATTAAAGCAGATTGCGGAAATATTGAAATTGAGAGAATGTCAATTAAAGAAAATTCTACTATAAAAGCAGATTTAGGCAATATTGATATAAGTGAAACCAATGATATTTATATTGAAGCAGATGTTGATTTAGGAAAATCAAACATAAATAAAAGTAATAGAAATGCAGATATAACATTAAAGATAAAATGTGATTGTGGAAATATAAATATAAATAATTAAAATTGATCTTATACAGCAAAGAAGAAGAGTAATTTATAGAGGAGGCAAAGATGAAAGTTATTTTTTTAGATGTTGATGGAGTGCTAAATTCAGATGAATATTTTGATAAGATTAGAAATTTAGATATACAAGGAATAGAAAGAGAAATAGATATAGAAAAAATAAAGTTATTAAAGAAAGCAATAGATGAAACTGGAGCAAAGGTTGTATTATGTTCCTCATGGAGATATACAACGAATGCGCAACACCTAAAAGAGTTGTTATCAAATTATGGGATTTATGTAGATACAACACCTTTTCTGGAAAATAAAAGAGGACTAGAAATAAAACAGTGGTTATCTGATAATGAAAATGTAGAAGACTTTGTTATATTAGATGATGAAATTTTTGATTCTTATGACCAAGAATTAATAAAAAAATTAATAAAGATATCAAATGGAAATGGTCGCAATTTTGGTGAAGGATTACTTATTAGAGATGTAGATGAAATTATAAAAAGACTTGGAAGAAATAAATCAAAAGATGAAGTAAATGAAGAGTTACAAAGATAATTTACATTTTGTAAAATGATAGCTAATGTATTGAAAGTTTACTTATTAACGAAGATTTAACTGATTTGCTAACAAAAAAATAAAAATAAAAAGATACTAGAAATTAGTAATAAACTGATTATCTAGTTATTTTTTTGTAATTTTTAAAAAGAAATAGCCTTTTTTAAGTTTTAAGTATTATATACCTAGTAGAGAAAAAGAGTAATAAATTTTTTCCAAATTAATAAACTTAAATATTAAAACAATAATAGAAAGGTAATTTTTAGAATGCAAGAAAAACTTATTAAATATCTAAAAAATACAGAAAATCCATATCAAGTAAAAGTTGAAGATATGATTGTAAACATAGAATACTCTGAAAATAATAAAAAAATTAGTGAATGTATGGTAAATATTATAAAACAAAAGATAGGAAAATAAATAGTAATCTATTCTTTATTTTTTTCTTTATTTATGTTATAGTTCGTAATAGATGATATTTTATATAAAGTTATGGAGGATAGTATGAAAGAAAAAATAAAGGGAACAAAAAACATGTTAGAAAAATTACAGGGAAAGTACATTTTTTTTGATGTAGATGGAACACTATCGGAATATAGATTTAAAGATAAATTGTATGCTGGAGAATGTTCAGAATTTGGTTGTCAATCTTTAGAAGATTTATTATTTTCTGATTTATTTTATAAAGCAAGACCATTAAAAACAATGCAAAATATTATTAATAAGTTAGAAACTAAAAAAGTATATGTATTGGGAACTATTGTAACTAATAATGAAGTGAATCAAAAATATAAATGGTTACAAGAAAATTATCCTAACATAAAAAAGGAAAATATAATTTTTATAAGTTCTACAATGTTAAAACCAGAAGTAATAAAAGAATATGCAAAAAAGTTAAATATTGATTTACAAGATATTATATTTGTAGATGATAGATTAGATGTTTTAAGAAAAGCAGAAGAATTAGGAATTACATCATATCATCCTAGCTCTTTTATGGACTAAAATAAAAAAGAAGATAATAAATATGCCTAAATGTATAACAAATTTTATAAAATTACCAGTTTTGATGTTTTAAGTAATATATATAGAGAGAATAGTAATAAATTTTAAAGAAAAATAATAAAATTAAATATGAAAAATAATAAAATAATCTCAAGATTTAATAATTGAGATTATTTTTTAATTTAGATATGTTTATTATAAGATAAGGGAGGTAAAAAAGATAATGGCAGGAAGAAAATCAAAATATTCTTCTAGTGAAAGTATCATAAATAAAAAGATATGGTCAGTGGCACTATATATAAGACTTTCACAAGAAGACAGCGACAATGGAGAAGACAAGCAGGAAAGTAATAGTGTAACAAGCCAAAAAACATTATTAAATGAATTTATAGAAGAACATGATGATTTGATAATTTATGATACTTATATTGATGATGGGTTTACAGGAACAGACTTTGATAGACCTTCATTTCAAAGATTGTTAGAAGATATGAAAAAAGGAAATATTAATTGTGTTATTGTAAAAGATTTATCAAGACTTGGAAGGAATTATATAGAAGTTGGAAACTATATAGAGCAAGTTTTTCCATTATTTAATATAAGATTTATTGCCATTAATGATTTTGTAGATAGTTTTAAAAATCCATCAAGTACAAATACAATTTTAGTACCGTTCAAGAACTTAATTAATGATGAATACTGTAGAGATACATCTATTAAAATAAGAACATCATTAAATGGAAAAAAGAAAAAGGGTGAGTTTGTAGGTAGTTTTGCACCATATGGTTATATTAAAGATCCAAAAGACAAACATAAGCTAATAATTGATAAAGAGTCAGCCCAAATTGTAAGAAAAATTTTTGAATGGAAAGTAAATGAAGGTTTAGGAAATTTAAGCATATGTCATAGATTAAATGATATGGGGATTTTAAATCCAACAGGTTATAAAAAGAAAAAGTTAAATCAAAATTATAATAATTCTAAAATTTTCCAAGAAGATTATTCATGGTGTCCATCTACAGTTAGAAATATTTTAAGGAATGATATATATATAGGAAATGTTACACAAGGCAAAAGAAGAGTAAAGAGCTATAAAGTACATAAGATGGAGCAAGTACCAGAAGAAGAATGGATTACAGTAGAAAATATGCATGAACCTATTATAAAAAGAGAGTTATTTAATAAAGTACAATGTATGAGAAAAGTTGATACTAGAGTACAGAATAGTGGAAAATTAAGTATGTGGGCTGGAATACTAAAATGTGCAGATTGTGGGAGAGCAATGCACAAAAAATATTGTAAAAACAAAAATGGAAAAGTTTATGAATATTATATATGTGGTACATACAGAAAAAAATCAAACAAATTATGCACAAAACACACTCTAAAAGTGGAAAAGCTAGAAAATGCAGTGTTACAGGCTATTAAATTACATATAAAATTACTTGTTAATACTGAAGAAATATTAGAACAAATTAATAAATTAGAAATAAAGAAATTAGCAAATGAAAATATGGAAAATATAAAACAGGCTAAAAAAGAAGATATACAAAAAATAAGCAATTTGAAAAGATGTTTATATGAAGATTGGAAAAACGATTATATAACGAAAGAAGAATATTTAGAATATAAACAAAAATATGAACAAGATATTGAAAAAATAAAAAAAATAATGGCAAATTTAGATAAACAAAAAGAAAAGCAAGAAAAAATAATGAATGGAAATAGTCTATGGATAGAAAATTTTAAAGCACATAGAAATATAACTGAATTAGATAGAGACATTATAACAGAATTAGTTGATTACATAGAGGTATATGAGAATAAAAAAATAACCATTCATTTTAAGTTTATAAATAAAATTTTTAAATGTATAGAAGAATAAGAATATTATAGAATTGAAAGTTATTATCTTATATCTAGAATCATATTGAAATAAAAGTATGTAATAATTTTAAAAATATGTAGAAATATTTTGTGATTTAGTATATAATACTTTCACTCTGAAGGTGAATAAATGAATGACGAGTATTTAATAAAAATAGATGAGCCAAGAATTCAAGAAACATGTGATGCATATTTTAAGTGGAAAGATTTAAATACATATGTAAAAAGTCTAGTATCAAGAGGAATTAATATGCCAGATGCAATAAGTGAACCTATGGGTTGCTATTGTTTAAATCTTCTTTGGAATAAAAGTTCAGGAGGAGATGCTAAATCTCTTGATGGTAGAAAAATAGAGTTTAAAGCTACAAGCAATTATGAATACGATTTAAGTAGTTTTGGACCGAAATGTAATTTTGATGATTTAGTCTTTTTAAGATTTGACCTAAATTTAAATATGTTGTTTGTATATGATACTTGTGTGAATTCAGAAGAATTAAAGAAAATACCAGTATCAAAAACAGCAACAGTAGGAGATTATCAAAGAGTAGGTAAAAGACCGCATTTAAGTATAATACAATCAATAATTGAAGCGAAAAAGCTAGAACCAACTGTAATATTTAATATTAGACGAGGAATGATAGTTGAAAATGTATGAAAGGCAGAGTGTTAATTACTCTGTTATTGTAACTAATAAAATCGCGGCGTGCCGCAAAAGATAAGGAGAAAATAAATTATGTATAAGATTTGTAGCCTTTTTGCAGGTGTTGGAGGAATAGATTTGGGATTTTTAGAAACGAATAAATGTGAGATAGCATATGCTAATGAATTTGATAAATATGCAGTCGAAACTTACGAAAAAAACTTCGAGAATAAAGTAGATTGTAGAGATATTCATAATGTTAAAGTAAATGATATACCAGATTTTGATATAATGGTGGGTGGATTCCCTTGTACCTCATTTTCAGTAGCAGGATATAGGAAAGGATTTGATGATGACAGAACAGGAGATTTATTCTTTGAAATGGAAAGAATTTTTAAAGAAAGAAAACCAAGAGTAATATTTTTAGAGAATGTAAAAAACCTAGTAGGTCATGATAAGGGAAACACATTTAAAACTATAATTGATAGACTCAATGAAGCGGGATATAAAGATAAAATAAAATGTCAAGTATTAAATGCTTGTGAATATGGTAATATACCACAAAATAGAGAAAGAATTTATATTGTAGCATTTAGAGATAAAGAAGATTTTGATAGATTTCAAATGCCAATGCCAACTACTTTAAATAAAAAAATAAAAGATGTTTTTAATTTTGATACAAAGGTTGATGATAAGTATTATTACACAGAAGGAAAATACAAAGGAAATATATATAAGTTATTAACAGAACAAATGGATGATGATAATACAGTATATCAATGGAGAAGAAAATATGTAAGAAAAAATCAAAGCAATTTAGTACCGACACTAACTGCTAATATGGGAGAAGGGGGACACAATGTGCCATTGATAAAAACAAAGTTTGGAATAAGAAAATTAACACCAATAGAATGTTTTTATGCACAAGGGTATCCAAAGTATTATAAATTGCCAACAGATATGGCTGATAGCAGACTTTATAAACAAGCAGGAAATAGTGTTGTTGTTCCAGTTATAAGTAGAATTGCTGAGAATATTATGAAGGCATTAAACTAATTACAATGTACAAAAAAATGATAATTTTTAATATAAATAAAGTGTAGTCACAAAATACTCCAAGCAGGTGGTGTGGCAGCACCAGTAGGAGGTCAAATATTTAGTGAAATACTTCCTTATTTAGAAGTTAATAAAGGAAACCAAGAAGAAATAGAGGTTGTAGAAGAGATAGAAACACCGGATATTATAGGAATGACTATTACAGAAGCACAAAAAGTTTTAAAAGAAAAAGATTTAACCATTCAAATTGAAAATGAGACAGAAGAAATGGATAAAGATAATACAACTATTATAGAACAAACTCCAAAAGCTGGAATAAAGATAAATAAAGGAAATAAGATATATATTGCCATTGGTTCCGGGTTTGATTGGCAAAATTAAATAACTTTTGTATAAAATAATCATTTAGAAAACTGTAATTATTCAAAAGTGGCACATTTTTATTAAAAAAATTATAGGTTTTAATATTGTTACTATTCAGTCTTGAAATATTAATACCCTGTGCAGATTTTGGATACGTATTAGACTGAATAGTAACTTAATATTTACAAAAAACTAAAACTTGAAATAAAAATATATTTACAAAAACAAAATTGTGTTATATTATAGCTTAAAAGAAAGAATATGTTGATAAAATTTATTTTAAATAAACCTTATAAACATATTATATGAGGAGATGAACGAATGTTAAAATTAGAAAATATAACCAAAGATTATGTATCAGGAGATACTACAGTTGAGGCACTAAAAGGAATAAACATAGAATTTAGAAAAAGTGAATTCGTATCAATTTTAGGTCAAAGTGGCTGTGGTAAAACAACATTATTAAATATAATAGGAGGATTAGACAGATATACAGAAGGAAATCTTATTATAAATGGAAAGTCAACAAAGAAATTTAAAGATAAAGATTGGGACTCATATAGAAATTATTCTGTAGGATTTGTATTTCAAAACTATAACTTAATATCACATCAAACTGTTCTTTCAAATGTAGAATTAGCACTTACTCTATCAGGGGTTAGTAAAAAGGAAAGAAAAGAAAGAGCAATAAAAGCGTTAAAAGATGTAGGATTGGAAGAACAAACACATAAAAAACCAAATGAATTATCTGGTGGACAAATGCAAAGAGTTGCAATTGCTAGAGCATTAGTAAATAACCCTGATATTATTTTAGCAGACGAACCAACAGGTGCATTAGATACAAAAACTAGTGTTCAAATAATGGAAATATTAAAAGAAATATCAAAAGATAGATTAATTATAATGGTAACACATAATCCAGAATTAGCAGAAAAATATTCAACTAGAATAGTAAAAATATTAGATGGTGTTATAACAGATGATTCTAAGCCTTTTACTAAAGAAGACGATAAAAAAGAAAAAGAATCAAAAATAGGTAGAACATCAATGAAATTTTTCACAGCATTGCGATTAAGCTTGAATAATTTAATGACTAAAAAGGGAAGAACAATACTTACTTCTTTTGCAGGAAGTATAGGGATTATAGGAATTGCTCTAATTCTTGCCATTTCTACTGGAGTTCAAAATTACATAAATAAAGTAGAAGAAGATACATTATCTTCTTATCCAATTACAATTGAGGAAACAACTATTGATATGACTAGTATGATGGAATCTATGATGGGAAATTCAGAAGAAGGTATAAACCAAGAAGAAGGAAAAGTATATTCAGCAGATATCATGAATGACATGATAAAAACATTATCAAACAAAAAGCAAAGTAATAATTTAGCAGAGTTTGCAAAATATATTAAAGAAGGCAAAAGTTCAGCTATAAATGAAAATAGCAATTCAATACAATATGGATATGATTTAAATTTAAATTTATATAAAGAAGATGTATCAAAAAATATAGTTAAAGTTAATCCAAGCACTGTAATGAATGCATTTGGAATGGGAGAAATGATAGATGCTCAAAATAATTCATCAATGGCATCTATGTTTGGAAGTTCTATGATGACAAATACAGACGTATGGATAGAAATGCTTGATAATCAAGAACTATTAAAGTCACAATTCGATTTAGTTAAAGGAAATTGGCCAAAGGAATATAATGAGGTTGTTCTGATTTTAAAAGATGATGGAAGAATTGATGATTATACTTTATATTCTTTAGGATTAAAAGATCAGAAGGAACTAGAAGAAAAATGGAAGACAATAGAAGATGGTGGAAAACTTGAAGAAAAAGATGAAACTACATCATATACATATGATGAATTATTAAATTTATCTTATAAATTAATTTTAGATTCAGACTACTATAAAAAAGAAAATGGTTTATGGATAGATAAAAGAGAAGATGAAGAGTACATGAAGGATAAAATCGAAACTGCAGAAAGTATAAAAATAGTAGGACTTATAAAACAAAATGAACAAAGTGTAGTATCTACGGCAGTTACAAGTGGAATAGGATATACAAAAGATTTAAAAGAACATGTAATTGAAAAGTCAAATCAATCAGAAATAGTTAAAGAGCAAAAAGATAATAAAGATAAAAATGTATTTACAGGTTTAGATTTTCCTAAACAAGACGAAGAGGCAAAATTTAATTATAATAATTTATCAACTCAACAAAAAATGGCAATGAGTAAATTAAGTAATGAAGAAATTGCAGAAATGATGGAAACATATACAGAAAATAAGAATGCAACATATGAAAAGAACTTGCAAAAACTAGGTTCAATTGATTTAGAAAATCCGACATCTATAAGTATTTATCCAAAGGACTTTAGCTCAAAAGAGAATATTACATTAGCAATAGAACAGTATAATGAAGAACAAAGAAGTAATGGCAAAGAGGAAAATGTAATTGTATATACAGATTTAGTAGGAACAATGATGAAATCAGTTAGCCAAATAATAAACACAATTAGTTATGTATTAATTGCGTTTGTAGCAATTTCTTTAATAGTTTCATCAATTATGATTGGAATAATAACATATATTTCAGTATTAGAAAGAACAAAAGAAATAGGAATATTAAGAGCTATTGGAGCTTCTAAAAAGGATATTTCAAGAGTATTTAATGCAGAGACATTTATTGTTGGATTAATTTCAGGTGTAATTGGAATAGGTATAACAATTTTATTAACAATTCCAATTAATTCAATGGTATATGCAGTTACAGGAGTTGCTGTAAATGCTATGGTACCACCGAATGCAGGAATTATATTAGTTTTAATTAGCATGATATTAACTATGGTTGCAGGGTTAATTCCAGCAAAAATGGCAAGTAAACGTGACCCAGTTGAAGCATTAAGAACAGAATAAATTGCCACGGTTCCAAGTTTGCCACTGGTTCCGGGTTTGATTGGCAATAATTTGTTTTCTATAAAAAGTTAAACATCAATATTTAAAGTAAAGACCTAAAGGTATACTCCAGCTATATTTTTACTTTAAATATTGATGTTTAACTTTTATATGGTAATTTGAACAAAAAGGTTTAATATATTATTTTTCATATCTTGTGTGTACAATTTATAAAAATTAAATAATATGTAGATTACTCCAATCGCATTTATTATAAGTTAATTTAATTGCTTATATAGTAACGAAAAATAATTCATTAGATTGTTAGAAAATATGTGACAAAAAAGGGCGACCCCTTTGTCCCTTTGTCACATATTGCCAATTAAACCCAGAACCAGTGGCAAATTTTTAAAATAAAAGTATAAATTTTCCACTTATTGCAAACAATATGTGCAAAACATGTTTGCAAGGAGTGGAAATTTTTGAAAGTTAATAAAATTTTAAAAATAAATGGTACACAAATAGATAAGAATCAATTACAAAATCATTTACAAAAAATAGCATCAAGCCATAATTTAATAAATTATTCGGAAAAAGAAACTTATCCAGTACCACATATGCTAGAGAGTTTTAAAATTATAAGAGAGGTTTATGATTTATTAAATGAGCAACTTAAATTGGGAATAGAGATTCATCCAGCAGGTGAATGGCTATTAGATAATCTGTATATAATTGAGCAAACAGTAAAGCAGATACAAAGAGATTTAACACTACAAAAATATAGAAATTTTGTAGGTATTTTAAATGGGAATTATAAGGGATTTGCTCGTATATATGTTTTAGCAGCAGAAATTGTAGCTTATACAGATAATAAGATAGAAAAAACAGATTTAGAGGAATATTTAATTAGCTATCAATTAAAAAAGACGTTAAGTATGGAAGAAATTTGGAATATTGGTACTTTTTTGCAAATTGCAATTATTGAGAATATTAGAGAAATATGTGAAAAGATATATAATTCTCAATTACAAAAGCAAAAAGCCGAGAATATAGTTGAAAGGCTGGTAGAGAACAAAGCAAAGTCAGATTTGAAATTTAAGGTAAATGAGAAAAGAAAAATAGAAAGAGATGTTATAGAAAATATAAAATATCCTTTTGTGGAATATATGTCATATATTTTAAAAAGATATGGAAAAAAGGCATATGGTTATCTTAATGCATTAGAAGAAGCTGTTGAAATGACTGGAACAACTGTGTCTGATATTATAAAAAAGGAACATTTTGATATTGCGGTTAGAAAAGTATCAATGGCAAATAGTATAACTAGTATTAAAAGAATACAAAGAATAAATTTCCTAGAGATTTTTGAAAAAATAAATGGAGTAGAGGAATTACTAAAACAAGATCCAGCAGAAGTTTATAATAATATGACAGATAAAACAAAGGAATATTATCGTAATAGTATAAAGGAAATATCTAAAAAAACTAAAATATCTGAAATATATATTGCAAGAAAAATGTTGGAAATAGCTTTATGTAAGAAAAAGGGATCAAAGGAATTTCATATTGGATATTACTTAATAGGAGATGGAATAAACGAACTATATGATGCTTTAGGCTATAAAAATAATAATAAAATTAGTAATAAAAATAAGGTGAAAAGTTATATAACAGCTAATTTAGCTTTTACTATTTTAACTTCACTAGTTGTTAGTTATGTTATTAATTTAAGAGCAAATAATATATGGATTTTTATTTTAAGCTTTATTGTATTTTTTATTCCAATTTCAGAGTTATCAATTCAGTTAATCCAATATATATTAAGTAAAATTGTTAAACCTAAAATGCTTCCTAAAATTGATTTTTCAAATGGTATTGATGAAGCCCACAGTACGATGGTGGTAATTCCTACTATTGTAAAAAGCAGAGAAAAAGTACAAGAGCTTATGAAAAAATTAGAAGTTTTTTATTTGGCTAATCAATCTGAAAACTTATATTTTACATTATTAGGAGATTGTTCACAAAGTACTTTAAGAGAGGAAAAATCTGATAATGAGGTAATTGAAGAAGGAATAAAGTTAGCAAATGAATTAAATGACAAATATAAAACACAAGAAGGAAAATTGCCTATATTTAATTTTTTATATAGAGGTAGAGTGTGGAATGAAAAGGAATCATGCTATCTTGGTTGGGAACGAAAAAGAGGTATGATTACAAGATTTAATAGCTATTTACTAGGAAAGACCAAAAATACTTTTAGAACAAATACAATGGAAGAATACACTAAAGAAAGAAAAAATACAAATATTAAATATGTAATAACTTTAGATGCAGATACAGATTTAATTTTGAATTCAGCATTTGAGTTAGTTGGAGCAATGGCTCATATTTTAAATGAACCTGTAATTGATGAAAAAAAGAAGATTGTTATTGATGGATATGGAATTATACAGCCTCGCGTAGGTATAAATTTAGAAATTAGTTATAAAAGTATATTTACTAAGCTATTTGCAGGTTCAGGAGGAGTAGACTCATACTCAAATGCTATATCTGATATTTACCAAGATAATTTTAGAGAAGGAATATTTGCTGGTAAAGGTATTTATGATTTAAAAGTTTTTTCATCTGTTTTAGAAAATGTAATACCAGAAAATACTGTTTTAAGTCATGATTTATTAGAAGGTTGCTATTTACGTTGTGGGTTAGCTACAGATATTTTGCTTATGGATGGGTATCCAACTAAATATAATAGTTTTATAAATAGATTATCAAGATGGATAAGAGGAGATTGGCAAATTTATAGTTGGTTAAAAAATGGTTCTCTTTCGCTTTTATCAAAATATAAGATTTTAGATAATTTAAGACGTAGTTTAGTTGAAATAAGTTTATTAGTAGCAATGTTATATGTAAGTATAATAGGAATTATTAATAACATAAAGATTTATCCATATATATTAATTATTAGTATAATAGGGATTATTCCATCTATATTGGAAATAATTAATAAATTTGTTTTTAGAAAAGATGGAGAGCAAAAACAAAAAACTTTTGCACCTAAAATTACAGGTATAAAAGGTTCTTTTCTTAGAGGAATTATAACTTTAGGATGTGTACCTTATAAAGCATATATATCAGCAAAAGCAATTGGTATAACTATTTATCGTATGTGCATTTCTCATAGAAATTTATTAGAATGGACAACCTCAGAAGAAGCAGAAAAACAGGCAAAATCAGATTTAGCATCTTATTATAATCAAATGGCATTTAATATTTTCCTAGGAGTAGTTACTGTGGGATTTAGTCTTTTAAGACAAAATTTGTTTGGAGTTTTATTAGGAATTTTATGGTTTATAACTCCTATGATTATGTGGTTTATAAGTAAGGAAAATATAAAAAATGAAGCTATTGATGAGCTAAATCAAGATGAAAAAGATTATGTGCTAGAAATAGGAAGAAGAACATGGAAGTTTTTTGAGACTTATTTGAACGAGGAAAATAATTATTTAATTCCAGATAATTATCAAGAGGGAAGAAGAGAAAAAATAGTGAAAAGGACTTCTTCAACAAATATTGGTTTATCACTTTTAGCTGTTATTTCAGCATATGATTTGGGTTATATAGATTTACAGAAAGCTATTGATTTATTAGATTCAATAATAAATAATGTGTCAAATTTACAAAAGTGGAATGGACATTTATATAATTGGTACAATATAGATACAATGGAACCGTTAATACCTAGGTATATTTCAACAGTAGATAGTGGTAATTTTATTGGATATTTATTTGTAATTAAAACATTTTTGAATAATCTAGTTATGTATCCAAATAAAGAAAATATTGAAATTAACAAAGAAAAAGTAAATTCTTTAATTAATATTGTAGATTCTTTAATTACTAATTGTGATTTTTCTGTTTTGTATCAACAAGAACAACAGATATTTTCTATTGGATTTAATATTGAAGAAGGTAAACTTACTGATTCATATTATGATTTATTGGCTTCAGAAGCTAGACAGGCTAGTCTTGTTGCAATAGCTAAAAAAGATATTCCAGCAAAGCATTGGAATTATTTAAGTAGAACATTGACAATTTTAGATAAATATAAAGGCTTAATTTCATGGTCTGGAACAGCTTTTGAATATTTGATGCCAAATATTAATATACCAACATATGAGGGAAGTTTGCTTGAAGAGTCTTCAAATTTTTTAGTTATGAGTCAAATGAAATATGCTCAACAACTAGGAATTCCATGGGGAGTTTCTGAATCTGCTTTTAATTTAAAAGATTTACAATCTAATTATCAATATAAAGCATTTGGAATTCCATGGTTAGGATTAAAAAGAGGTTTAGAAGATGATCAAGTTGTATCAGCATATGGTGGAATTCTTGCTATTGATAAAAAGCCAAAAGAGGAGATTGAAAATTTAAAGATATTAGAGAAATTAGGAATGTATGATAAATATGGATTTTATGAAGCAATTGATTTTACTCCAGAAAGAGTTGAAAAAGGTAAAACATCAAGTGTGGTTAAAACATATATGGCACATCATCAGGGACTAATTTTGTTATCTATAAACAACTTATTTAATAAAAGAGTCCTACAAAAAAGATTTATGCAGAACCCTGAAATAGAAGCTGTTAGTATATTATTGCAAGAGACTATGCCAGAAACTTTTATAACTACAAAAGAGAAGAAAGAAAAAGTTGAAAAATTAAAATATAAGGATTATGAAGCTTATATTCAAAGAACTTATAATAAAATAGATGAAAGACTAATAACAGGGAATGTAATATCAAATGAAAATTATGTAATAGCTATGAATCAAAAAGGACAGGGTGTAAGTAAGTATAATGATATTTATATAAATAGGTTTAAAGTAACTGATGATTATCCTCAAGGAATATTTTTTACTTTTAAAAATATTAAAAATAAAAAGGTTTGGTCATCAAATTATAATCATAATGATAAAGATATACAGTATCAAATAAGTTTTATGCCAGATAGAGATGAACAAGAATTAATTAGTGGAAATATAAAAACAAAGATAAAGACAACTGTTTCTTCAAATGATCCAGTTGAATTAAGAAGAGTAGTGTTACAAAATACTGGTAATGAAGAAGAAATAGTAGAAGTTAGTTCTTATTTTGAACCAGTATTGTCAAAAAAGGAACAAGATTATGCACACCCAGCTTTTAATAATTTATTTTTAATAATGAATTTTGAAGAGCAAACAAATAGTATTATTGTGAAAAGAAGAAAAAGAGAAAAAGATGCCCAAGAGTTTTATTTAATGGCTAATTTAAATACTAATGCAGAAACTGTTGGAGAATTAGAATATGAAATAAATGAAGAGAAATTTATGGGAAGAGGAAATATTGGAATTCCAGAAATGATTAAAAATTCAATGCCTTTTTCTAAAAAAGTAGGATTAGTAACTGAACCAATTGTTGCATTAAAACGTACTATAAAGATTAAGCCAAATTCAGAAGTTTGTGTTGATTTTATTGTTTCAGTTGGCGAGAATGAAGAATATATAAGAGAAAATTTGAAAAAGTATAAATCTTGTGAATATGTAAAAACAGAGTTTGATTTATCAAAAGCAAAAGTTGAAGCAGAAAGTAGATATTTAAGAGTAAAAGGTAAAGAAATGGAAATTTACCAAAAGATGCTTTCTTATATGATTTTTGATTCTTCAGTTAGAAGTGTTAGATTACAAAAACAAGATAAGGTGAATTGCAAACAAGAGGATTTATGGAAATATGGTATATCTGGAGATTTACCAATTATATTAGTAAAAGTAAAAGATGTTAATGATCAATATGTGATAAGGGAAATTTTAAAAGCATATGAGTTCTTTAGAATTAAGAAATTTAATGTTGAAATAGTTATTTTAAATGAAGAAAAGCATAGTTATGAGAATTATTTAAGAGAAGAAATAGAAGGTAATATTTTGAATTCTCATATGGGCTATATGAAAAATATTAAAGGTGGAATTTTTACACTTTCTAAAAATGAAATAGATAAAAATGATATTAAATTGTTAGAAACAATGGCAATAATAGTTATAGATAGTAGTAAAGGTAGTTTGAAAAATAATATAAAAGAAATAGAAGAGGAGTATTTGGAAAATTATAAGGAAATAAGTGAAGAACAAAAAGGTAATGTTATAATTGAAGATGAAAAGGCAGAAGTTGGAACATTAATTAATGAAAATGAATTAAAGTATTTTAATGAATTTGGAGGATTTTCAGCAGACGGAAAAGAATATCATATAAAAGTTAGTAAAGAAAATAGATTACCAACTGTATGGAGTCATATAATGGCAAATGAGAATTTTGGTAGTGTAGTAACAGAAAATTTAGGAGGATATAGTTGGTATAAAAATAGCAGATTAAATAGAGTATCAAGTTGGGCTAATAATCCAAGTTATGATATTCCTTCTGAAGTAATTTATTTGAAGGATAATGAAAGTTGTAAATGTTGGTCATTGGGATTAAATCCTATGCCAGATAATGAGGATTACTATGTGACATATGGTCTTGGATATAGCAAATATATGCACAATAGTGATGGAATAGAGCAAATTTTAGAGGTGTTTGTGCCAAAGGAAGATAGTTGTAAAGTAAGTATTTTAACTTTAAAAAATACTACACCAAATCATAAAAAGATGAAACTATATTATTATATGAAACCAGTAATTGGTGAAGATGAAATAAAATCAGATGGATTTATTAATATAAATTATGATAGAAATAATAATTTGGTTTTAGCTGAAAGTTTGTATAATGCGGATATTGAAAATATGAAAATATTTGCATCTTGTAGTGAAAAAATTTCTTCATATACTGGGGATAAGAGTTTTTTCTTCGGAGATGGAGATATTAGTAATCCAGCAGCTTTAAGGAAAGTTATGCTAAATAATGAAAATTCTTTAGGTAAAAGAGCATGTATTGCATATGAAATTGAAATTGAGTTAGAAAGTTTTGCAGAAAAAGAGATTTCAATTGTTTTAGGAGCACAAGTAGATAGTATTGATTGTAAAAATATTGCTTATAAATATAGTAAAATATCAAATTGTAGACAAGAGTTAGATATTGTTAAAAATTTCTGGAATGAATTATTAGGAAGGGTGCAAGTGTATACACCATTAGAATCTATGAATATTCTTTTAAATGGCTGGGTTCCTTATCAAGTTATTGCTTGTAGATTATTAGGAAGAAGTGGATATTATCAATCAGGTGGAGCATATGGATTCCGTGACCAACTTCAAGATACATTGGCATTAAAATATTTTGACCCTGAATTATTGAAGAAACAGATTATTTTGCATAGTAAACATCAATTTTTAGAGGGAGATGTTGAGCATTGGTGGCATGAGGAAAATGCAAAAGGTATTAGAACTAGAATGTCAGATGATTTACTATGGCTTGTATATCTAACCTTAGAATATATCAATTTTACAGATGATAAAAATATTTTAGATATGGTAACACCGTACTTGAAAGGTAAAGTGTTGGAAGATAATGAGGTAGAAAGATATGATAAGTATGTGCATTCAGAAGAAGAGGGTACACTTTATGAACATTGCATTAAGGCGATTGATAGAACATTAGATTTTGGGGAAAATGGATTTCCAAAGATTGGTACAGGTGACTGGAATGATGGATTTAGTGAGGTTGGAAAAAATGGAAAAGGTGAAAGTGTATGGTTAGGATTTTTCTTGTATACAATTTTGGATAGGTTTATTGAATTATGCAAGTATAAAAATGATGAAGACAGAGCAATTAAATATGAAGAAGTAAAAAATCAATTGAAAAAGAATTTGAATACTAATGGTTGGGATGGCAGATGGTACAAAAGGGCTTTTATGGATGATGGAAATATTTTAGGTAGTATGGAAAATGATGAATGTAGAATTGACAGTATTGCACAAAGTTGGAGTATAATTTCAAATGCTGGTGATAATGATAAAAAATATATTTCTATGGAAAGTTTGGAAAATCATTTAATAGATAAGGAGAATGGAATTATTAAATTGTTGGATCCACCTTTTGATAAAGGTAAGTTTGAACCAGGGTATATTAAAGCATATATGCCAGGTGTAAGAGAAAACGGAGGACAATACACACATGCTGCAATATGGGTTATTTTAGCAGAAGCCATGTTAGGATTTGGTGATAAAGCTTTAGAGTTATATAGAATGATTAATCCAATAGAACATTCAAGAACAAAGGATGCAAGTAAAAAGTATAAAGTTGAACCATTTGTTGTACCAGCAGATATATATGGAGCAGGTAACATGGCAGGAAGAGGTGGCTGGACATGGTATACAGGTTCTGCTAGTTGGTATTACAAAGTAGGACTAGAAAATATTTTAGGATTAAAAGTAGAAAAAGGTTATATCATATTTGTACCATGTATACCAAAGGATTGGAAAGAGTATGAAATAAAATACAAATGGAAGGAGAGTATATATAATATAGTTATTAAAAATCCTAATGGAAAAAATTGTGGAGTTGAAAAAGTGATATTAAATGATCTAGAAGTTGAAAATAAAATTAAATTAGATGGAAGTAATAACATTTATAATATAGAAGTTATAATGTAGTCTGAAAATCACCATTGGTTCGGGTTTGCCACCGGTTCCGGGTTTAATTGGCAATAAATTGTTTAATTTTTATATTTATTTTTAATTAAAAAACTAAGAGGTTTAATATATTATGATGTAAAAATAATATATTAAACCTTTTTATTATAATTATTAAGTTTATTAGGTACGAATTTATTGCCAATTAAACCCGGAACCGGTGGCATCAGTGGCATTTTTAAATAAAGTCATAAAAGTTATGAAATTCATATCCTTCAGATTTTAAATAACTTATAGATTCTTCCAAAATAGATGCGGTATCATTTACATCGGTTGTATCATGCATAAGTATAATTAGTGTACCTTTGTTTTTTGAGGACTTTTTTAAATTATTAAGTAATTGTTGTTTGCTGTATTTTCTTATTGAATCATTATTTAAACAATTCCAATCAACATATGTATAGTTTATACTAGAGAGTAATTCAACTGCTTTTTTCTTCTTGGTTTTATAATTAGGTGATATAAATCCATTTGGAAAACGAAATATATGAGAACAATAATCTTGGACGCCAATTGCATTTCCAATTTCTTTATCTGTGTCTTGAATTTCTTTTATAAAGCTTTCTTCACTTGCATATAGTTTTGAATTATTATGATTATATCCATGGTTTGCTATATAATGACCTTCTTCATATTCTCTTTTAGTTAAATCAGGATGATTTTTAACGTATTTTCCAATTACAAAAAAAGTTGCTTTTACATTTTCTTCTTTTAAAATATCTAAAATCCTAGAAGTTGCACGTAGAGTAGGACCATCATCAAATGTTAAATATGCTATTTTTTCATTGTTTTTGGTTAGTGAACTTATTTTTTCTTTTATACTATTATCCAAATTACTATTTTTACTTAATTCAAATGCAAAAGAAAGTGGAGTGAAATGTAAAATATATAATAAAGCAAATAAGGCAGATAAAATTAATATAAGTAATATAGATATTAAATGTTTCTTTTTAACTATAAAAATGTTCATAAAAACCCCATATAAATTATATGAAGGATTTTTATGAAAATGATAAAATTTTAATGTATGTTATTAACTTCATTTTGGGATATATAGCCATATTCAACCATTTTATTTAATACATGCTGTTGACGTTTTTTTGCTAAGTTTGGATTAACAGTTGGTGCGTAAACAGAAGGGGCATTTGGTACACCTGCTAACATAGAAGCTTCTTCTAGTGTTAAGTCTTTAGGTTGTTTATTATAATAGCCCTTACTTGCCTCATAAATTCCATAATATCCGTCACCAAAGTAACAAGAATTTACGTAAATTGCAAGAATTTCAGATTTACTATAATTTTTCTCTAAATCGTAAGCTGCAAATATTTCAGCTACTTTTCTTATTATATTTTTATCTTGATTAAATACTACATTTTTAGCTACTTGCTGTGTTATAGTACTACCACCTTCATCAAATTCATTGTCTCTAATATTAGTATAAAATGCTCTTGCTATAGCAATAAAATCAATAGGACCATGATCATAAAAACGATGATCTTCTACTGCAACTACTGCATTTACATATGTTTTAGGTAACTGGTCAAAGGTTATGTAGTTTTCTTTTTGTGTTATTTCTTCAACTCTTGATATTAAAGGCTTTTCTTTAAGAGTTTTAGCATAATAGCCATATCCTATTAATAGCAAAAAACTAGCTAATATGATTATTAAGATTATTATTGCAATTATTATTTTTTTAATTATTTTCATAAGGACCTCTTTTTTATTTTTTCTACATTATATAACAAATAGTAAAATAAGAAAAGAAAATTCATAAAAAATTAAGAATGAGTTATAAATTGATTTTAAAATAACATAAAACATATGAAATTTGTTTATTATATATTGAGATTAACATAAAATTATGGTGATTTTAATATAAACTTTTATATCCTGTTTTCAGGTTAATTATAGATGCAACTAGTAAAAAGTAATTTTTTTCAGGAAAGGATGATTGTTATATTAAGAATTTTATTGTTAAGCTTTTTTGTAGCTATTGTAAGCATGATTATTGGAGTAGTGGTTCCAAAAATTATCAGTCTCAAAGATGATAAGGATGATATTAGAGTACGGATAAAATATGCAATAATTTCATTTTTTATTGAATTTGTATTTTTATATGTATATTTATATCTTAGTAATAGCTCCCAG
>CANTHA010000007.1 GCA_947653375.1 uncultured Clostridium sp.
AATTTCACTCTCAACATCAATATTAGATGTTGGTTCATCAAATATATATATACTTGTTTCTTTTGCAATTGCACGAGCAAAAGCTAATAATTGTTTTTCGCCTTTTGAAAATATATTATCTTTTATTTTTTCATATATACCATTTTCAAAGGCTTTAACTTTATCATATAGCTGGACTTCTTTTAATATATCAATTATTTTTTCATCTGAAATTGTATTATTTTCATTTATTGTAATATTTCTTTTTATTGTATCATCAAAAATATATGGATTTTGTTGTATAAATGATACATTTTTTCTTATGCTTTCTAATGAAATATCATCCATATTTTTTCCATCAAATAATATATTTCCAGAATTTACTTTATAAAATCCTAATATCAAATTTATAATTGTTGTTTTTCCTGCTCCTGTTTCTCCTACTAATGCAACTTTTTCACCTTTATTAATTGCAAATGTTACATTATTTAAAATTTGTTTACCTTCTGTATATGAAAAATTAACACTTTTAAAACTTATATTTCCTTCTAACTTTTCTGTACTTTCTCCTTTATAAATATTCTCTATATTTTCTTTTTTTTGCAATAAATCATCTATTCTTTTTATTGAAACCTTTCCTTGTTGTAGATTTTCATAGTGGTATAAAATATGAGCTAATGGCTCAAAAAATTTATCTATATAGCTTACAACAACATAAATAATTCCAATGTCAATTCCCGCCACTTTTCCTTGTATACATAAATATATTATAATTGCAATAATCGAATATTTGGTCATTGATTCTACAGGGTGTAGAGCACTTTGAATTGTAAAATATTTTTTTGCTATGTCTGTTTCTTCTTTATTATATTTATCTAATTCCTTTCTTCTCTCTTTTTGAATATTAAAAAGATTTATTGTATTTATTCCAGAAAATGTTTCTCCAAAATAGTTATTTAGTTTTTCAGTATTTTCAATACTTTTTCTATTATAATATTCCATTTTTTTACCTAATTTAAGTAATATAAAAACTAATATTAGACTGCATATAATCATTACTAATGCAAAATATATATTTATAAAATACATTACGACAAGAACTACTATTAGAAATATTCCAGCACTTATAAACATTGGTAATATTCTTCCTATAAAATCTCCTATATTATTTATGTCTGCAGTCATTCTTGTTATCAATGTAGATATATGCATGTTTGAGAAAGTATCCATATTGAAACTAATCACTTTTTTATAAGCTTCTTCTCTAATTTCAGATGTTAATCCTTCTGTATTTTTTGTTAAAGATATATTTTTTATATACTCTAAAAAAGCACAAATTATAGAAAGAGTAATATATATGGCAACTATAAATAATATTTTAATAGATATTTCATTAAATGATGTTACACTCTCTGCTAAAGAAATGGCTTGTTTTATTATGTATGGTAATAAAGTATTAATTAGTGATGTTATTATCATTAATATGATAACACCTAAATATTTATATTTATACTTACTTATAAGATTTTTTATATTAAGCATCATACACCTCCACTTCATCCATTTCCACTAGTGTTTTATTTTCTAATTTATATATTTTATCTGCATTTTTTATATCTTCAATCATGCTTGAAATTATAACTAAAGTAGTCTTTTTATTTTTATTGCTTAAGTTTTCTACTACTCTTTTACGTGTATCTATATCTAATCCTGTAAATCCATTATCTATAATTATTATATTAGGGCTTTTTATCAAATTTCTTGATAAAATTAGTCTTTGCTTTTGTCCTCCTGAAAGTTTAATTCCATTATCTCCTATTAAAGTATTATATTTTTTATCTAATTTATCAATTGTATCTAATAATTCAGCTTTTTTAATTGCATCTTTTATTTCATCCTCATTATAACTTTTATATAACTCTATATTATGTTTTATTGTATTATCATATATATAATCATCTTGCATAACATAAGCAAATTTCTCATAAAATGATTTTCTTTCAATATTATTTATATCAATATTATTAAAATATATTTTTTCATTTGGAATTTCATGGAACTTTGCTAATATGTTTGCTAACGTTGTTTTTCCAGAACCCGTTTTCCCTAATATTCCAATAAAACTGCCAGATGGTATATTTAAATTTATATTTTCTAATATATTTTCTTTTTCGCCTTTATATTTAAAGTTTAAGTCAACTATGTTTATATCAGTATTTTCTGGCATTTTAATATTACCATTTGTATTTATATCTATATCATACAAAAACTGAATCCTCTTATATATTATTTTTAACATATTTGCTTTTGCAACTAAAAAACCAGCATATAAATAGTCCTTCATAACTTTTTGAATTATTGAATTAAAAGCAACAAATGCACCTATTGTGATATTCCCATTTACTACAAAATACAATCCCAATATACAAGAAATTGAAAATCCAAGTCCTTGAAAAAATGTTACTATTGAATTTATGCTTGATGTTATTTTATTGTACTCAATATTTTTATTTTTCAGATTACTATTTATTTCATTAAATTGCTTTAATGTTTCTTCCTCTGTAACATATGATTTTATTACACTAAAGCCACAAAAACTGTCATTTATTTGTTTAGAAAGTTTTGCTTCTTCTTCTTTTTTCTCATATAGCAATTTTTGTGCTTTAGTATTTTGTTTAAATATAAAATATATAAACATTGGAAATGTTATAAATACAGCTATTGATAATAGCAAATTAACATATTTAACTGCAATAATAAAACCAACAACAGTATATGATATTAACCTTACTAGTTCAATTGCTCCATGACTCATTATTGACCATGTTTCTGAAATATCATTAATTATATATGATACAAATTTTCCTTTATCTGTTTTCTCAAAAAATTCTATTTGTGCTTTTTCTAATTTTTCTAATATACTATTTAAAATTCCTTGTTTTACTTTTCTTCCAGTTGGAAACAAAATTCTTCTATATATAAAGTTTGTAATATATTGACTTAATAATGTAATAATTAAATATATTATATTCTTCTTTGTTTCAAAGTCTATTTTCCCTGAATTATTTATTATTAAATCTAGTATTTTTCCAAATATAACTGGTTCTAATAAAGCTAAGGTTATATTTGTTAAATATATAATTAAAAATACTATATATTCAATTTTATATTTCTTTAATTGTTCTAAAATTAGTTTATGCATTTTGTTTCTCCATTCCTTTATAAATACGACTTTATTCTAGCATAATCATCTCTATTTTACAATAACCAGTATTCTATTTTTAATTATAATTCCATTTCAAATTGTTTATCTTTATCTTCTTTTTCTATTTGCTTTTCTGCATCTAAATAGGTATTAGTTTCTTTTTGAAAATCTCTAACTAAATTATCTTCTGCTCCCATATCAAACTTTTTACAAATCCAATTTATGAATTTATCAATAGTTTCATAGAATTTGTTTATTATTTTATTTAATCTGCTGTTCTCTTTTTCCAAACCTTTAATTTTGATTTTATATTTCCATTCAATATCAAATTCTTTTTCTTTATATTCCTTCTTAATTTGTTCTACTTCATTGTGTAAATTTGCATTATCACTTATTATTTTATCTCTTTCTTTTTGGTACTTTTCTGCTTCTTCTATAACCTTTGTTTGTTTTGATAATTCCTTATGCAAATCCATATTATCTTGATATAAATTTTGGATTAAATTATCTTTTGGTTTTATAATTTCTTCTAAAATCTTCTCATCTCTTTTCTTTGATAATCTATTTATATTCATATCTGTAATGTTTGGAACATCTGGTAACTCTAATTTCATATTTTTTAAAATTTCTTTTGTCTGTTTAAAATTTGTTATCTTTTTATACTCTTCAACAGAATAATGTTGTCTATTGGTTTCTTCTTTTGGCAAGCCTCTTTGCAAGTCAAATCCATTTTTTACCATATACTTGTAAAAGGCATCTTGTAATTGTCTATAACTATCTTTTGCTTTCCAAAATTCACTACAAGCAAGTTTATCAATAGGATTTCCTTTCTTATCAGTTGTATGAACTACTGGTAAAAAAATTAAGTGCATATGAGGTGTTTGTTCATCTCTATGCACTTTGGCAGACATTATATATTGTTCTCCTAAATCTTTATATTCTGCTACAAATTTATATGCAGTTTCAAAGAATCTTTTTATTTCTTCTTCGCCTATTCTTTCAAAAAAATCATGATCTGATGTTATTATATATTCACAAGCTATATTGCTTACTGTTTTTATTTGCCCTTTTAAGTTATATTCTTCTTTTATCTTATCAAATTCCTTTTCATAACTATATCTTGGTTGTTTTATTGAATAATTCAAATATGACTTTTCTTTATCTATATTATCATTTGAATATTTTTTATTTCTTCTTTCATTGTGTCTAAATATTCCTTTCAAATTTTCTCTTTTGTATTTTGTATTTCTAATAATCGCATAGCTCATTTTTTACCTCCTTGCTCGTGCTAATAAACACGACTAAATTTTATAATTTTCTCCTTTTTTGAATTGTGTTGTAACACAACTACAATACTTTTTTAACGCTATTCGCTAAAAGTATTTGTTGTGGCAGGGAAAAATTTATTTTTCCCCACACCCCTTTACCTAAAAAATATCTACATATTTTTTAGGTTTTAGTTAAAATTGCTATTCTCAACTTTAACTAAAAAATCAGCTACCCAAGTAGTTAATCTACTTTAGTTGCTGATTTTATTTATACAAATGCATCTGCATTTGCATATAGTTTAGTAAAGTCAAAGTTTGTATAATCTCTTCCCTTATAGTTCGATTTCTTATTGCTATTCGAACTATTATTATATATCTTTTTATTTTTTATATTATTTATTATATCTTTGTCATTTTTTCCCATAGGGTATGGTTGTTTTTGACTATCTAAATAGTTATTTGTTTCAATACCCTCTTGAACATCTTGATTATACCTATTGATATTCTCGACTATAGGTGTAATTTGTCTTTCTTCTATTTCTTTACTATCTGTTTTGTATTTTAACTTAACATTTACATATCCTTTATTTTTTAGTGAACTTATAATTTTAGATACTCTTTCGTGTGTTACTTTTACAATGTTTGCGATATATTTATTACTTGCAAAGCAACTTTTAGTTTCTTCACTTAAATACAAAATTATTGCAAGTATTATTTTTTCTTTATCCGACAATTCTTCATTTAATAAAATTTCTGCTGGTATCCATATTCCTTTTAATTTTTGCATTTGTCCCCCTCCTTTCATTTAGTTTTTATTTGCTCCACGTTCAATTTTATGGCTTTTAAAATTATTTTTAGTATAATTTTAGGTCAAAAAATAAAGCCCTAAAATTTTACTTTTAAAGCTTTATTTTAATTTAGAATATTTTTATATTTCTAATAATCCTACATTATCTTCAAATAATTTCTTACATTCTTCTTCAGTTATTTTTCCTAGTTTGTATTTTTCAAATATTCTTAATAATGTTTGTGTTTCTATAATTAATGAGCCATTTCTTTTTGCTAAATTCACTTGATGTTCATGTACTTCTTGTCTTTCTTCTATTGGTTTATTTCTTTGATGATTTATTATTAGTAAACCTTTTACTTTTTCTTCTTTCCTCTCTTCTTGTAAATTATCTAAATAACTTTGCACATGAACATCTAATTGAGAAACATTTTTATTGGCTATTGCTGAACTTACTCCTTTTATTTCCCCTATAAATGTAATATCTTCTTTTTTTACTAAAAAATCTTCTCTTTTTTCATCTACAAATTCACTTGAATCGTAATCCAATAATTCATCTAATATTGACATTACAACTTGTACCAATTCGTCACCATTAGTATATAATATACTTTTGTACTCTAAATTTTTTTCTAATTCTCTATCTATTTTTGCATTTATTTGCTTTAACTCATTTATTTGTTTTAGATTATTTCCTTTATCTTGGTTTAATTGTTCATCATTAAAAAATGTAATATTATACACCCATTTTGGTCTACTTTCTTTTTTATCTTTATCCTTACAATACCTTTCTATAAAATGTTTTATAATTTCTTCTCCTTTGTTCAAATCTAATGTAGTAATAAATACATCTTCATCTTGTATAGTAGTAATTTTATTACTATTACTAGAAAAAGTAATTGGTTCAAATCTACCATTTTCTACATTTATAAAATTAAAATCTGCATCTATTATATCATCATCTATTTGGGTAGTTGTCCTTTCATAAGATATTTTTAAATTACCTAATTCATATAAATGTTTACTTACTATCTGAATTACATTGTCTTTATTATCTTTTATTTGTATTGAATCATCAAATTTATAACCATTATTATAATGATAAGTATAACTATAATAAAACGTTACATTTTGTGGCAATACAATTAATATTTTACTTTTTTTTCTATTAAGTATAGCTTCTTTTAAAGTTAATAAGTCATTACATGAATTTATATTATTAGGATTTCCATTTTTATATTGCCACAATCCTTTTGCTGATAAGTCTATTATGCAAATTTCAAAATCATCTAATGCTTGTATCTCTCCCAATTCTGATATTTTATATAATTTATCAGAATATTCATTATACTTGTTTGTATCATAAGTTATTATCTGTATCATTTTCCCTCCTTAATATTTCTATCTTACACTTCCATATTTTAACATATTTTGTCAAAAAAATAAAGCCTTAAAATTTTACTTTTAAAACTTTATTATATATTTTATTTAATTACCAATCCAAATTTCACAACAGGATTTTTTTCTGCCAGAAAAACTCCTTTAATCTCAATACTTTCTGGAATCGGACGAGCAATGCTCGCCCCTACACGTCCATTTTTCTTACCGTTCTTTAGTGTTACATCTTTGTGTACTGTACTTTTACTAATACCAAATTTTTTAGCCGTTCCTCTTACCGTATCTTTTGAATCTATAATATAATGTGCTAACTCTATCGCACGTTCTTCTATTGATATTCGTTTCATAAAGAAAAACCCCCTATGTGAATACTTTTGTTTAATTGTATTCGTATAAGAGTTGTATTAGAACATTTACTTTTTTCTCTTTTTTAGTTTTAGTTGTATTACCTTTTAAAATGTAGAGTTTAATTTCATTTTTTTAGCATTCGTATCATCTAAAAATCCAAAACTTTCATACATCTTCATTGCAATAGGATTAATCGTACTTAATTTAAATCTTTTAATTCCAATTTCTTTTCCTAATTCAATACATTTTTCCAATACCTTTTTTTGGTAACCTTTTTGTTTATATTCTTCTTTTGTATATACACTTGTAATATATCCAACTTTACAATTTAAATCATCTGCTTGTGGAAAATATTTAAAAATAGTTAATCCACAAATTGATACTAGTTCTTTGTTAGTATACACTCCATACATAAATAAATCTTTATTTAAATTTTCATTTAAAAACTCTCTAGTTCTATCAATTAAAATATCTTCATCTATTCCTAAATTATTTTTAAAGTCAACCTTTTGTAAAGCTATTCTTAACGGGATTATATCTTCAATATCTTGTTTATATAATTTTTTTATCTCAATATTATCATTTTTTTCTTCACTTTTCATCATTATATATACTTCTCCTTTTTTCTTAAATAAATTAAATAATAAGCTAGTCCAATTTGAAAAATTAAAAAGAATGCTGATAAACCAAACATATACTTTAGTCCTATTTCATACATCATGCCACATAAAAATACACCAACAGCTTCTCCTAAATATCTAACTACATATCTAAAATTAGTAAATGTTAATTGATATTTATTTTCAACTCTATTTATATAATATCCATCACATATATTTTCGTATGACGTTGAGATAAGTATAGACCAGGTCATAGCAATTGTTGTTATTAGTGGATATATACTAGTTGTAACTAAATATCCTGTTAATACATCTAATATTACAGAAATATTATTTAACATATTACCTTTATTATTTAAACTTAATAAAAATATTAAATTTAAAAATTTTATTATTAAAGCACAACTAACAAATCGTTTTAGCCTTTCTAGTTTAATATATTTTCCTACAAACATTATGCCTATTACACTAATTACTATTCCAATACTAATTATATTACTAATATTTGTTGCTGAAAAACCATTATCTTGTAACCATAGTTGTCTAAAATTTTCCCATAATCCCATTCAAATACTAAAAAAAGCTAACATTATCAATATTTGATTTTCACTTTTTATTTTCTTCATCTTTTACTCCATTTCTGCTATATACTTATATTTCACGTCATTTCGACATAATGTTATCATAAATCAGTATTTATTACAATATTTTTATATTGTATTTCTATCTCCACTCTTTTTATTTTTTTTAGATCATAATATCTAGCATATAACATTAATTTATGCTATAATTATTTAAAATTCGGAGGTTAAAATGATTCAAATAACAAATGTAAAAATCTATGAAGATTTATCTAAAAATGAACTACTTAATATGATAATAAAAAAATATAAAATAAAAAAACAAGATATTTTAGATTGGAAAATTAGTAAAAAATCAATTGATGCAAGAAAAAAGGATTCTGTACACTATGTATATAGCATTTGTTTAACACTAAAAAATGAAAACAATTATAAACATTTAAATAAAGTAAATAGAGAAACAAAACTCCCTAAAATAAACCTATCTTATTCAAAATCAAAACAACCTATTATTATAGGAGCTGGGCCAAGTGGTCTATTTGCTGCACTTACATTTGTGCAAAATGGAATTAAACCCATCATTATAGAACAAGGTGAACCTGTTGAATTAAGAAAGAAAACTGTAGATAATTTTTTAAATACTGGAAACTTAAATAACTTTTCTAATGTACAATTTGGTGAAGGTGGAGCTGGTACTTTTTCAGATGGAAAACTAACCACAGGAATACATAGTCCATTTTGTAAAAAAGTATTAGAAGAATTTGTTTATTTTGGTGCACCTGAAGAAATACTATATATTACAAAACCTCATATAGGAACTGATAAATTAATACATATAATTAAAAATATACGAAATTTTATTATATCAAAAGGTGGAAAATTTTACTTCAATACAAAAGTAACTAATTTCAATATTAAAAATAATTCTCTAACATCTATTTCTTATATAGATGTTTATGATAATAACACAATTGAAAAAACTTTAAAAACTGATGGTGTTATTCTTGCTATAGGTCACAGCTCTAGAGATACATTTAATACATTATACAAAAAAGGTATATATATGGAACAAAAAAACTTTTCTGTAGGTTTAAGAATTGAACATTTGCAGGAAATGATTAATATATCTCAATATGGTACAAAAACAAAATTAAATCTTCCTACTGCAGATTATAAATTAGCTTATCATGACCCTAATGGACGCTCTTGCTATACTTTTTGCATGTGTCCTGGTGGAGTTGTTATGGCATCATCAAGTGAAAATAATACAATTGTAACAAATGGAATGAGTTATTTTTCTAGAGCGGGAAGTAATGCAAATTCAGCAATTTTAGTTAATGTTACCCCTGATGATTTTAATAATAATCATCCCTTAGCAGGTATAAATTTTCAAAAGAATTTAGAACAATCTGCTTTTACATTAGGAGGATCAAATTATAATGCACCAATTCAAAAAGTAGGAGATTTTATTAATAATAAAATTTCAACATCAATTGGAAATGTTAAACCTACTTATCAGCCAGGTGCAAAATTGTCAAACTTACACGATATTTTACCACATTTTGTATCAGATACCTTAATTAAAGGAATTAAATATTTTGATACAAAATTAAAAGGATTTGCCAACTCAGATGCTCTATTAACAGGTGTTGAAACTAGAAGTTCGTCACCTGTTAGAATTAAAAGAAATGAATTATTCACATCAAATATTTGTGGAATATATCCATGTGGTGAAGGTGCTGGATATGCAGGTGGTATAATGTCTGCAGCTGTTGATGGTATTAAATGCGCTATATCGATTTTAGAAAACCAATAATAATATTATTATTGGTCTTTTAAAATTCATCTCTATTACTTTACTTTTTATATTTATCTATCATATTTTAATTCATATTTCTTAATTTACTGACAATTTCAACTAAATTATCTACTAGAAAATCAACATCTTCTTTTGTATTTTCCTCTCCAAAGGATACTCTTATTGCACTTTTTGCTAAATCTTTGTTAAGTCCTATTGCAGTTAATACATGAGATGGATTTGATGAGCCAGAAGTACATGCTGATCCACTAGATACACATATTCCTTTTGCATCTAAATTTAACAATAGTGCTTCTCCTTCTACATTTTTGAAAGAAAAATTTGCATTTCCTGGTAAACGGTTTGATATTGGTCCATTTAATTTTATATCTTTAATCTTACTTTGTATTTCAGATATATAGTAGTCTCTTATTTCTTGCAAATGTTTCATATGCTGATTTAAATTTATATTTGCTAATTCACAGGCTTTACCTAATCCTATAATTCCTGGAACATTTTCCGTCCCTCCTCTTTTATTTCTTTCTTGATGTCCACCATCTATAAACTTTTCAAATTCTATTCCACTTCTTACATATAATGCTCCTATTCCCTTTGGTGCATATAATTTATGACCTGATAATGATAACATATCTATACCTGACTTTTGCACATCAATTGGAATATTACCACAAGCTTGAACAGCATCTGTATGAAATATTATGTTATACATCTTAGCTATTTTTGATATTTCATTAATAGGTTGTATACTTCCAATTTCATTATTTGCGTACATTATTGAAATAAGAATTGTATCATTTCTTATTGAATTCTTCAATTCTTCTATATTTATAATTCCTTCTTCATTTACATTTAAATAAGTAACATTAAATCCATATTTTTCTAAAGATTGACATGTATGCAAAATTGCTGGATGTTCTATCTTTGATGTTATAATATGTTTTCCTTTTCTAAAATTTGCATATGCAATTCCTTTTATAGCAGTATTATCACTCTCTGAACCGCATCCTGTAAAATAAATCTCGTTTGGTTTACAATTGATTAATTTTGCAACTCTTTTTCTTGCTTCTTCAATTCCTTTTTTTGCAGTTCTTCCTATACTATATAATGATGAAGGATTTCCATATTGCTTACTAAAATACGGTATCATTTCTTCTATAACTTCAGATTTAACTTTTGTTGTGGCTGCATTATCAAAATACTTTATATCCATAAATTCCCTTCTTTCTCACTTATATACATATATTATATTCAAAATTATTTATTATATTTACATCTAATTTTAAAATACATTTCAATTACAAAAAATCTAATGGCCATATAGACCTATACTTTTTTATTTTTTTTAATAATATCATTAATATTTTGCTTCTTGTGTTCATTTCACTCGATAAGAATTTGTAATGCTGTAAAATAAGACTCTTTCACTCAGGCCAAATCTCTATATAGTTATATTACTTTTGAATGAAATGACGAATGTGCCATGAAAGAACTGTAGAAAATTTTAATAAAATCAATTAGGGAATCTCATTTTTTAATGAGGGCGCTGATTGATTTTATTTAAATTTTCTAAGTTCTGTATTAAGCCGAGGAATGAAATGAAAAAATAATATAACTATATAGAGATTTTCCGTGAACATTACTCATTTTACAGCAAAACAAATTCTAAATCTTGTTACATTCAAATATCAGCAAAATATTAATGATATTTATTAAAGAAATAAAATAATTTTATAATGTGGTCTATATGACCATTAGTTTTTTTGTAATTGACTCACATATTACTTGACAAATTTGGAAATACTATGTAAAATATAGAAAATAACAATATATATTGCGTAATTACAATGCAAAGCTTTTAGAAATTACTTTTAGAGAATAAGGGTCATCGGCTGAAAGCCCTTTAAGGTCAACCTAAAATAGCAAAACACATTGGAGCAATTTTAATAAAGAGGAAAATTAAAATAATTTTCAAGCTGGGTGGTACCGCGGAATTTATTTCGTCCCTGCATTTAATGCATGGGACGTTTTTTATGTCCCAAATAAAGGAGGTAAAAAAATGAATAAGTATCGTACACATAACTGTAATGAGATAACATTAGAAGATGTTGGAAAAAAAGTTAGAATAGCTGGATTTATTCAAACAATACGTGATTTAGGAGGATTAGTTTTTTTAGATATAAGAGATATGTATGGAATAACCCAAGTTGTTACATCTGGAAAACAAGAAGATGTAGACTTTGCTTCACATATTCCTATTGAATCTTCTGTAACTGTATTTGGAACAGTTAAAAAAAGAGATAAAGAAACTATAAATCCAAAATTAAAAACTGGTTTAGTAGAAATTGCTATTGAAGAAATTAAAATATTAGGAAAAAGAACAAAGCAATTGCCATTTGAGATCAATACAGATCAAGAAATAAGAGAAGATTTAAGACTTAAATATAGGTTTTTAGATTTAAGAAATGATAAATTAAAAAACAATTTATTGTTAAGATCTCAAGTCATTCAATTTTTAAGAAATCAAATGATAGAACAGGGATTTTTAGAAGTTCAAACTCCTATATTAACTAGCTCTTCTCCAGAAGGTGCTAGAGATTACCTAGTTCCAAGCAGACTACACCCTGGAAGTTTTTATGCTCTACCCCAAGCACCACAACAATTTAAGCAATTACTTATGGTATCTGGAATTGATAAATACTTTCAGATTGCACCATGTTTTAGAGATGAAGATGCAAGAAGTGATAGAACACCTGGCGAGTTTTATCAATTAGACATGGAAATAGCTTATAGCACTCAAGAAGACATATTTTCAGTAATAGAACCTGTAATATATAATACTTTTAAAAAATTCTCAGATAAAAAAATAACCAATTATCCTTTTCCAAGAATTTCTTATAAAGAAGCTATGTCAAAATATGGTACAGATAAACCAGATTTAAGAAATCCACTAATAATTGAAGATATAACAGATATTTTTGAAAAAATAGATTTTGATGCTTTTAAAAATAAAATAGTAAAAGTTATTTCTACACATGATGTAGCAAATCAACCTAGAAGTTTCTTTGAAGGAATGACAGATTTTGCAATAAAAGATTGTAAAGCAAAAGGTCTTGCTTGGTTAAGAGTACAAGAAGATTGTTCTTTCCAGGGACCAATTGCAAAATTTATACCTGATGATGCAAGAATAGAAATGTTAAAAAGAACGAATTCAAAATCTGGCGATTGTTTATTCTTTATTGCTGAAGTTCCAAAAATTGTAGAAACTTTATCTGGTCAAATTCGTGATGAACTTGGTAAAAGACTAAACCTAATTAAAACTGATACTTTTGAATTTTGTTGGATAATTGACTTTCCTATGTTTGAATTAGATGAACATCAAAAACTATCATTCAGCCATAACCCTTTTTCCATGCCACAAGGAGGATTAGAGGCATTAGAAACACAAAATCCTTTAGATATATTAGCATATCAATATGACATTGTATGTAATGGTATTGAACTTTCTTCAGGGGCTGTTAGAAATCATGATATTAATATAATGTTAAAAGCCTTTATAATGGCTGGATATACAGAAGAAGAAGTTAAATCAAAATTTGGTGCTTTATATACTGCATTTCAATATGGAGCTCCTCCTCATGCTGGAATAGCACCTGGAATTGATAGAATGCTTATGTTACTATCTAATTCAGAAACAATACGTGAAGTAATTGCGTTTCCATTAAATAGTAAAGCACAAGATTTAATGATGGGAGCACCAAGTAAAATAAAACGTGAGCAATTAAGAGATATTCACATTCAACTCGATAACACATACAAAAAGTTATAAAAACTTTGGTAGCACATAAGTATAGAAAATCATTTATTGATTTCTATACTTTCCTATATAATAAAAAGGTATGACTAAAAGAAATGAACTCTGTTAATACAGAGTTCTCTCTTTACAAATTTCTTAATAATTAAAAAATATACATTCTTTATACTTATTACAATTATTCTATTTAGATTTTTTTCTATTATATTCAAATTCTTCCCATGATTTACTAAATTTATGATTAGAAAAACTATCTTTTAATCCACTTATTTGCTTTAATCTTATTATCTCATCTAATTCCATTCCTAAATGTTTTGAAATTTGACTTTCTTTCCATCCATTCTGTGATAATGTTAATACAATATGTGACATATCAATTATCTGATGTGTTCCTCTTGCTCTATTATGCCTAATTGTACTTGCCATACGATTTTCTAAATCTTTATTTATAGTAACTATTGGTATTTCTTTTAAATCAAAATATTCTTTTGCACAACGATATCTATGAAATCCATCTACAACAATATAAATATCATTTTTCTCATCATAATATGTTACTATTGGTTGTGTATAACCGTCTTCTTCTATTGAATGTTTCAATAATTCCATTTCAGGAGGTGCAACTTTATTAGGATTATAATCATTTGCAACAACTTTATTAATATCAACCATTTTTACATTTAATACTGGCATATCTATTTTAGTCATAATTATTTTCCTCCCTTATTATTACTGCAGATTGTTACAAAATTCTTTAAGCTATTACTTTCTTTAATTTTAAAATTACTTTTTTTGTAAATATCTATATAAGTTTTTGTTACTACACTATCAAAAATATTTTTTTCTTCACTAACTTTTGTTAATAATTCACTTAAATATTCTATTTTTGTTGTATAAATATTTTTTATTATATTATTTGCAATTGATACAAAAGCAACAACTTTTTCATCTTCTAAATAAATGTACCATTCTTTTCTATTATCATCATATATTCTATCATTGGTTTCTCTTTCAATTACTCTAGATCCAAAAACTCTTCCCATATATTTATAAAATTTTTCATCCCTATTAGTCATTTTTACAATCATAATTTTCTCCTTTATTATTACAATTTTTTTCTATTATCTCTTGTAAGGTTTTGTCATCTGTTATTGTATCTTTATTTAGTAGATTATCCCATTTATGTATCATAGTCATTAATTCTCTATCATCATTTTTTGTTGGTGCGAATGATAATCTCTTTAAGTAAAAATCGTTTTTTTCTATAGCTCTTGCAATTCTTCTCCATGAAATACTTTTCCTTTGATTTTCTAACTTGCATTCTGCTATATCAGGTATTTTATCCAATGTTATCCCATATTTATTTTTATGCCAAATCATAAATTTTTTTATTTTTCTATAATAATGTAGCATTAAATCTTTATTATAGATACCTATACTTTCTAATAAAAATACAGTATATTGTTGCCAAGACATAAATTTAGGTTTACATGATTTAATGTTTCCTAATGCTGTTGTTTTGCAATAGATATTTCCAAAATTAACTCCATTTACCCTATTTAATACTTTTTCCCATGTTTCATATTCTAATGCTCTAAATTGATTTAATCCATTCTTTTGGTCATCACCATATGGCTGACAAAGTCTTTGTTCATAAATACTTACTCCATTTTTGTACATTAGTTCATAAATATAATTATATTTTAAATCCAATTGGCTAACTGCTCCCCAAATGTCTTCTGTTCTCCAATCATAAATTGGATAAAAATTATATACTTCTATATGTTTTTCATTAAATTTAATTTTTGTTGTCCAATTATAATTTTCAAATGTAATCTTATTGTCTTGAAAAGCAATTGTTCTAAACCTATTTAAACTCTCGTCTGTTCTAATTCCTATACCACAGGCAACTTTGCCTTTATATTTTTTCTGATACCAATCAGCAAATTGTAATATAAATTCTTCAAATTCTTCTCCTTTTTTAAACCATGGAAAAGGACAATTTCTTATATTTATACTATCTTTTGGCATTTCTCTTACCCATAATTTTTTGCTATCTTCATCCCAACATATCCATTTTGGTTGTAATACTGAAACAGCATTTCTAAGTGCTATTGGTAATGTAATATGATAAAAGTCTCTTATTTGAGATAATTGTTTTAGTTCGTTTATATGTTCTATTGTATGCTTATATTGTGCCTCTAAATCTATAAATAAAATATCAAATCTTTTATTCTTTTTCTTGGCTACTTTATTAGCTAATTGAACCATAACTGAACTATCTTTGCCACCACTGACACTAAAATATATATTATCAAAATTACTAAAAATTATCTCCAATCTTTCTAGAGTTGCTTGTAATACATTTTTCTCTAGATATTTCTTTGACATTAAATCATCTCATTTCTTGTAAAATTATATCATTTTAATTGTTTTCTGTAAAGTGCCATTGGTTCCAGCTCCAGGTTGCCACTGGTTCCGGGTTTAAATGGCAAAAAAAAAAAAGAAACTACATAAATTTCTTTAATATAGTTTCTCCTTTATGAATTCATATAAATTTATTTATACATAATTCTTAGTTGTTATTTACTAAATCTTTTAATGCTTTTCCAGCTTTAAATACTGGAGCTTTAGATGCTGGTATTTTGATTTCTTCCTTAGTTTGTGGGTTTCTACCTTTTCTAGCTGCTCTTTTTCTTACTTCAAAAGATCCAAATCCAACTAATTGAATTTTTTCTCCTTTTTTTAGAGATTCTGTTACAACTTCTACAAAAGCGTTTACTGATGATTCAGCTGCTTTTTTTGTTTCTCCTGTTTTTGCAGCTATTGCTGCGATTAATTCAGCTTTGTTCATTTAAATTACCTCCTATAAGATTTAAATAGTTTATGTACTTTATTGCTTGAAAACTGCAATAAATGTACTACTAATTAATTTAATTCGCCAAAAATACTGAAAATCCTTCTTTTTTTTTTACTTTTTTTCTTTATTTTTTCAATAAATTTTTAGTTTTTCCAATATTTTGCATATATTTATCCCTCCTGGCATCATTAAAATCTCCTCTTTTGAAAATACCTTTAATGCCACAATGGCTAATATATATATGATTACAGCAAATATTATTGATACTATTGTAGCCAATTTTATTCCAATTATTCCTGAAACAGCAAAATAAATAAAATATGAACAAATTCCCATAATAGTAGTTGCTAATATTGGTTTTATTACAAACTTAGGAATAGTTAAATTTAAGTTTATATATTTTTTTAATGAAGTTATAGCAATTGAAAAAGCTACTAAATGACAAGCGACTGATGCTATTGCTGCTCCATTTACTCCAATACTTGGTATTGGAACTAAAATTAAATTTAAAATTAATTTGACTATAACTCCGGAATCCAAGAGATATTGCAGGTATTATTAATTTTCCATATCCTTGTAATGCACCATTTATTGTTTGATCTAATATAGTAAAAATTATTGTTAATGAACTTATCTGTAAAATAACTTCTCCTGAACTAGCATTTGGAAATAATAAATTTAATATTGGCCCTGCAAATATACACATTCCTATTGTACACGGAAGCCCTATAAGCATTGATATTAATAATGAAAATGATGTTTTTTCTTTAATTGTTTTATTATCTTTTCTTGCTTTAGCTGCTGATATTGCCGGTACTAATGCTGTAGCAAAAGCTACATTAATTGATAATGGTAAACTTGTAAGCATATCCACTTTTCCTCCCAATATTCCATATTGAGAAATAGCCATATCTTCTGGCATAAATTGTTTTAAACTTCTAACTACTGTAAATGAATCTATATTTTTATTTAATGAAGACATTATGGCTGTTAGAGCAATTGGTATAGAAACTAGTAAAATTCTTTTTATTATAATACTTACTCTTTCATACTTATAATTTACAGTAGATTTTATCTCATTCCCTATCTCTTTACTTCTTGTCTTGTAGAATAAATATAAATATCCGAATCCTGCCATTGTTGCAAGTGTAGTTGCAAGTGTTGCTCCTCCTGCCATCCATTCTGTTGAAACATTTGAAATAATAGCAATTATTTCAACTAATATTATAGTTAATGCTGTTTTAAAAACTTGCTCCAAACTTTGAGATCTTGCTGTTGCTTTTATATTTTGTCTTCCATTAAAATATCCTCTCATAACCGAAGAAATTGCAACAAAGAAAATAGCTGGAGATAATGCTACTAAAGTCATCTCTGCTTCTGGTATTTGTAACCATTGCTTTGCAATCATACCTGCACCAAAAAATAACATTAAACTTCCTACTAGTCCTATTACAGAAAATGTCGCAAAAGCAATTTTAAAAATTCTATGTGCTCCTTTATGATCTCCGTACTGCAACTCTTTCTGATACTAATTTTGAAATAGCATTTGGTACTCCAATTGATGAAATTGTAAGTAACATTGCATAAATTTGATACCCTGCAGCTACAATTCCATTTCCTTTATCTCCAAATCCTTGTCTATTTGTTAAATATAATGTATATATTAACCCCAATAACTTAATTGCAATTTGTGAAAAAATTAGAGTTATAACTCCTTGCATAAAAGTCTCTTTTTTTGGAGTATCACTTTTACTTTTTACTTTTGTCATTAAATCACTCCTAAAACTTAATCCTTCTATATTAATTGTACTTATTTATTATAAATTTAATTACTAAATTATTCAATACATTTAATTAATTTTATGGATTTAAAATTATATTAAAAATTACTGTTAAGTCTAAAACTACTTTTTATAATAAAAAGCTTAATATATAAAGATTTTGAAGAAAAGACCCAACGGTAGACCCATGATATGTTTTTTCAATAAATATTTATATATTAAGCTTTTTTATATTTCTTCTAATTAGGGCTGAACAGTAACTATAAAAAAAGATACAAACTTTATTAGTTTATATCTTAAAATTCAACTATATATTTTTATCTATATCAGGTAATAGTTGTTTTTTTCTTGAAACAACACCTTCTAAAAATGCCCTATTGTCTTCTAATTTTATGTTGAATGCTTTTTCTACTACCTCTGATTTTTCCCCTAAAACTATAATTTCAGAGTTACTATTTAATATGTCAGTAATTGCAAATACAAATAAACTTAATTCTTTTTTACTAATTTCATTTTTTATAACATTTTCTAATTCTTCTTTTCTCTTTAATACATCTGGAATACTTACTGTATTAACTTGAGCAATTGCAAACTTTATACCTGATTTTTCAAACTCTTTTGAATCTATATTGATTAACTCTTCAGCTGAAAAGTCATCTAAATCTGTTCCTGCTTTTAGCATTTCTAATCCATATTTGTTTATATCTATTTCAGCTATTTTTTCTAATTCTTCTAATACCTTTTTATCATACTCTGTTGTTGTTGGAGATTTCAATAATAATGTATCAGATATAATAGCACTTGCCATTAATATTGCTATATGTTTTTCAATTTTCACATTATTTTCTTTATACATTTTGTATAAAACTGTAGATGTACAACCTACTGGTTCTGTTCTATAATATAATTGATATGGTGCTTTAAAATTCATAGTGTGATGATCTACTACCTTCAAAATTTTAGCACTTTCAATATTATCTACACATTGACTAGCTTCATTATGGTCTATTAATATTACTTTTTGCTCGTCTTTTATATCTTCTATATATGGAATATCTCCTAGTTTTAAGTAGTCTAGTACATATGTTGTTTCTTTATTTATTTTTCCTATTCTAACAGCTTTACAATTTTTATTTCCTATTTTTTTTTCTAAATCTTCCATTACTATACTAGAACAAATTGAATCTGTATCTGGATTTTTATGTCCAAAAATTAAAATTTCATCACTCATTTTTATTCCCCCTAATACTAAATATTTTTTATTATAGCTATTTTATAATTAATTGTCAAATAACTTATGGCAATTGCTTAAAATAACTTAAATATATGAACATTATTTATTTGAATATGTTTTCGCATTTTATTGTTAAATCTTAAATTTTATGCTATTATACTAAACAATGATGAATATTTATATTAAAATATTATAAGTAAAAGGAGGAAAATAGTTGAATATTTTAAAGCCACAAAATTTTAATATTCAAAAATTAGAAAATAAAAATCTAATTGATATTAATGAAAATGAAAAAATAGAGTTTTGCAATTTTGAAAACGAAAATTGCAATGATATTAACTTATATGAAACTGAATTTGAACATTGCGAATTTAAAAATATTTCTATGCAAAAAGCTTCATTAGAAAAAATGACATTTCGTGATGTAGTATTTGAGCAATGTAATTTTTCTAATACGGAATTTACAGAGACTTCTTTTATTAGGTGTGAATTTAATAATTGTAAAATTTCTGGATGTAATTTTGTAGAAAATAGGTTGTATAATGTTGCATTTCTAGAAACAAATGCAACTTATGTGGGTTTATCAATGGCTAGTATAGAAAATGTTTTATTTAGAGATACAGGATTAAAAAATAGCTACTTTCAGGAAATTAAAATGAAAAATATTTATTTTGATAATACAGATTTAACCCAGTCAAGATTTTTTAAAACAAGTTTAGAAAATATTGATTTATCAACAAGTAAGATAGAAGGTATTGCTATTTCGATAGAAGATATAAAAGGTGCAATAGTAGACCAATTTCAAGCAATAGATTTATTATATTTAATAGGTGTAAAAGTTAAATGAAAATTATATTAGATATTCCAAATAATAGTTTGAAATTATCTGCCTCCTATTATATAATTGTAATAATAAATAGTATTTATATGAGGTGAAATTATGAGTGCAGAGCACTATTGTGATATTTGTGGAAAGAAGATGAAAAGAACGGCGAAATGTGAATTTTATTGTAAAGCTTGTGATAATACTATTTTTGATTGGAGTCTTAAATATGCAAAAGAAGAAGGAGACCAAAATAAACCTCATAAAGAACATCATTCAGATTTTGAACTTGCAGATTTTTGTCGAGGAGGAGATTTAACAGAAGATTAATTTAAAATCATTTACCTTTTATGATATAATCGAGTAAGTTGTTACTGAAATTAATTCAGAATCAAAAAAATAGTGGAAAAAAATTTAATTAAATGTAATAAGTGCCGAGAGAAATTAAATTATATTAGAAATTATATGGAAGAAAATGATGCAAGAGAACAAATAGAATTAGATTATTTAAAGAAAATTAGAATAAAAACAAGAATAAAATCTGTATTAATAGCAATAGGATAATAGTATTTTAAAAAGAAGAAGCAAATTGCTCCTTCTTCTGTTTTGCTAGTTTGATTTGGATAAGTAAACGAAAGCTTCGCATATTTCGATAAATTCCTTCGGTGGAAAAACCCCATATTGTGCTTGTATTAAAACATCAAATACTCCCTTTTCCGCAATCAGTTTATCAAAATCACTGCACTGTTCTTTTAACAGTAATAATTCTTGCCGAACCTCTTTAATATCCATACCACTAACCTCCTATATAATAATTTTTCATATTATATCATATGTTTTTCAAATATTTTGTCAAAATTTGCTAGATATGTATATTTTTCAATAAAAATCGTTCGACAAATTAGTATAATTATGGAATAAGGTATTTTTTAATTTTCTATGTTATGAATTTGGAAACATACATGATAATTTATTTGCAGGACAAGATATTAATTAATATGAAATTTAAGAAAATTAAATATTTTAATTACTTCATACAAAAAAGGTATGGAGTAATTTTTAGTTATAATCATCTCGATAACTTATAATATATAAAGAAGGCTTAATTATGACAGCATCAAAAAATTATAAAGATTTCATATTAGAATAATTACATTTGCTAGATAATATAAATTGTAGAGCAATGATGGAAGAATATTTATTATATTATAACAATATCCTGTTTGGTGGAATATATGATAATAGGATACTTGTAAAGATAGTGGATAGT
>CANTHA010000008.1 GCA_947653375.1 uncultured Clostridium sp.
TATATATGAGTTATTAAATAGCAATTATAATTGTATAGTTAGCCCTTTTTTTGCAAAATTAGATGACAGCAAAACATTAGATACAATAAGAAACACTTTCAAAGATAATAATTATCCAATTACTTTTGTTGGAAATGTGACAAAGGGGTCGCCCCTTTTTGTCACATATTTTCCATCAGCAATTTTTAGTGAAAATAATGATCTAAATTCTTATAATTTAGGATTAGCAGGATTTAATCATTATTATAATAATAAGTTTGATGATGTTTTACCTTTATACTTGCGTAAATCACAAGCTGAGAGACAATTTGAGAAAAATGAAGAAATTGTGAAAGGATAATATTTTATGGACATACAAATACAAAAAATTACAAATTCTGATTTTGAAAGTTTTAAAGATATTCTGGTTTCTGAATTTGATAATTTTTGGAATTTACAAATTTTGAAACAGGAAATTGAATCTTTAAATACTTATTATATTGTGGCTAAATATAATAATGAAGTTGTTGGGTTTGCAGGAATAAAAATGACTTTTGATAATGCAGATCTTATGAATATTGTTGTAAAAAAAGATTTTAGAAATAAGGGTATTGGTACTCTTCTTCTAAAATCTCTTATAGATATATGCAATAATTTTAATATTTCTAAATTATTCTTGGAAGTATGTGAAGATAATATTTGTGCAATTAATTTATATAATAAATTAGGATTTAAAGAAATATCTATTAGAAAAAATTATTACAAAAATAAATCTGCTAAAATAATGCTAAAAAAATAGAATTCTAAATTGCCACTGTTCCAGGGTTGCCAGTGGCAAACCTGGAACCAGTGGCAACCCTGGAACAGATTAAAATTTTATTTTTTCACAACTATTTTTTGATTATCAACTCCAATTTTAGTAATTCTATTCTTCTTTAAATTACCATCCAAAATCTCTTCAGCCAAAGTATCTTCAAGCACATTTTGAATAGTTCTTCTTAATGGTCTTGCACCAAAGTTTTTATCAATTCCTTTACTTGCAATTAGTTCCTTTACTTCTGGTTCTAATTTAATTTTAATTTTTTGTTCAGATAATCTATTTGTAACTTCATTTAGCATAATATCAATTATCTTATTTATTTCATTATCAGTTAATTTGTGGAATACTATTATTTCATCTATACGGTTAATGAATTCTGGTCTTAATTCTTTTTTTAATGCATCCATTACTTCTTTTTTAGTATTTTCATATTCTTTTTTAGATTCATCTTTTATATCATCAACTTGTGAGAATCCTAACATTTTTTTATCTGTAATCAATCTAGCACCTATGTTAGAAGTCATTATTATAACTGTATTTTTAAAATTGACTGTTCTTCCTTGAGAATCAGTTAATCTACCATCTTCTAATATTTGAAGTAACATGTTCATAACATCTGGATGTGCTTTTTCAATTTCATCAAACAAAATAACTGAATATGGATTTCTTCTAATTTTTTCAGTTAATTGCCCTCCTTCATCAAATCCTACATATCCTGGAGGAGAACCTATTAATTTTGATACTGAATGTGGTTCCATATATTCTGACATATCTATTCTTATCATAGAATTTTCATCTCCAAATAGACATTCAGCCAAAGCTTTTGATAGTTCTGTTTTACCTACACCAGTTGGTCCTAAGAACAAAAATGAACCTATAGGTCTTTTTGGATCTTTTAATCCTACTCTTCCTCTACGAATAGCCTTTGCAACAGCTTCTACTGCTTCATCTTGCCCTATCACTCTTTCATGTAAATTGTTTTCTAAATTTTTTAACCTTTTATTTTCACTTTCTGTTATTTTTTTAGCAGGTATTCCTGTCCAATTTGCTATTACTTCTGCAATATTTTCCTCTGTTATATTTACAATAGATTTATTATTTTTATTTTTCCATTTATTTTGCTCTTTTTCATATTTTTCTCTTAACTCTTTTTCTTTATCTCTAAAACTAGCTGCTTTTTCAAACTTTTGAGTTTTTACTGCCTCTTCTTTATCTTTTCTTAATTCTTCAATTTGCTCTTCCATTTTTTTCAAATTTTCTGGTTCAGTATAAGTCTTTAATTTTGCACGTGAAGCAGCCTCATCTATTAAATCAATTGCCTTATCTGGTAAAAATCTATCATTTACATAACGTACAGATAATTTAATTGCTGCATCTATTGCTTGATCTGTAATTTTTACTCCATGATGAGCTTCATATTTATCCCTAATTCCTTTTAAAATTACATTTGTATCTTTTTCTGTAGGTTCTTTAACTGTAACAGGACTAAATCTTCTTTCTAATGCAGAATCTTTTTCAATATATTTTCTATATTCATTTAAAGTAGTAGCACCTACTAATTGTATTTCAGATCTTGCAAGCATTGGTTTTAAAATATTTGCTGCATCTATCGCACCTTCTGCTGCTCCAGCCCCAACTATTGTATGCATTTCATCAATAAATAAAATTACATCTCCTACTTTTTTTACTTCTCCTAATGCCTTTTTTATTCTCTCCTCAAAATCTCCTCTATATTTTGCACCTGCGACCATTCCTGAAATATCCATTGTAACAACTCTTTTATCTTTTAGTATTTCTGGAACATCACCTGAAGCAATCTTTTGTGCTAACCCTTCTACTACTGCTGTTTTTCCAACTCCAGGTTCACCTATTAAACATGGATTGTTTTTTGTTCTTCTCGATAAAATTTGTATTACTCTTTCAATTTCTTCTTTTCTTCCAACTATAGGATCCAATTTGCCTTCTCTTGCTTTTTTAGTTAAATCTTCTCCAAATTGATTTAATGTCTGAGTTTGATTATAACTACCCTTTTTTTGATTGGTTCCTCTAGTCTTATTGCCACTTGAAGTTAAATCTTCTCCTTCATTTATAACTTTTACAATTTCATTATATAATTTTGGCACATTAACACTTAATTCTAATAATATCCTAGAAGCGATACTATCACCTTCTCTTAATATCGCAATTAATAAATGTTCTGTTCCTATATAATTATATCCTAACTTTCTGGCTTCAATAAAAGCTGATTCAATAACTCTTTTTGTTCTAGGCGTAAAACCTAAAGTTTCAATAATTGCATCTCCTTGTCCTATTAATTCTATTATTTTATCTATAATATTTTCTGGATTAATTTCTTGATTTTCTAAAACCTTAGAAGCTACTCCACTTCCTTCTTTTGCTAATCCATACAAAATATGTTCTGTTCCTATATAATTATGACCTAGTTCTATTGCAACATCATTAGCAATTTCTATTGCTTTTTTTGCCCTTCCTGTAAAATTATATGTCATTTTAGACACTCCTTTCATTAACCTATTTTTCGTTTAAAATCTTTTGAATTATTTCTGCCCTTTTTATATCTCTTTCAATTGCCTCATATTGTTGTCCTAAATATTTTTGCATATTTGCAGGTTTTGTATATAAATACAATTTTTTAACCTTCAAGTCTGTCAACTCATCTAAAACACCTAAATCTGTTCCTAATTTTATATTAGATAACAAATCTCTTACCTCATCAGAAGATATTTTCCTGCAATTAGTCAAAATTCCATAACTTCTATAAATCATATCTTCTAAATCAAGTTCATCTTTTACTAGTAACTTTCTTGCTTGTCTTTCTTGTTCAATAACTTTTTCTACAATAATTTTTAAATTATTAACAATTTCATTTTCTGTTATACCTAATGTCTGTTGATTTGACAATTGATACATATCTCCTGGGTCTTCGCTATTTTCTCCATAAATTCCTTTTATATTAATTCCAAAATTATTTACTGTATTTAATACCCTTCTAGTATTTTTTGTTTTTGATAATGCTGGTATATGTATCATAACAGATGCTTTTAGTCCTGTTCCTAAATCAGTTGGGCAACTTGTTAAATATCCATATTTTTTACTAATTGCATATCCTAAAGTATCACCTAATTTTTCGTCTAATTCTATTGCTAAATTTAGTGTATTTTCTAAATCTAAACCACAATTAAACACTTGTATTCTTAAATGATCTTCTTCCCCAATCATAATACAAATATTTTCTTCATCATTTATTAATATACTTCCTGTATCATTTCGTTTTAGTACAAAATTTGGACTTAATAGGTGCTTTTCGACTAAACTCATTTTTGTTATATCATCCATATCTTTTAATTTAAAAAATCTTAATCCATATCCTATTTGATATAAATTATCTTTAATTACTTTTTCTAATTGTTCTATTTCTTCTTTTTTATTTAAGTTAAAATTGAAACTATTTAAATTTCTAGCAAATCTTATTCTTGTACTAACTGCAACATCTGAATTATTATTACTTTGTAAATACCAATTCATTTTTCCACTCTCCTATCTGTGTATAAATTCATAACTATTTTATTTTTTATCTTCTAGTTTCTTTATTTCATCTCTTATTTTTGCAGCATCTTCATATCTTTCTTCTTTAATTGACTGTTTTAAATCATTTTGTAACTTTTCTATTTTTGATAATTCTTTGTTACTTTCTTTCTTGTTATCATGTTGTAACTTTTTTTCTATTTTACTATCAATTATCTTTCCTGTTCTTCCAATATGTTTATTGCTTCCGTGAATTTTTTTTATGATTGGATCTAGTCTTTCTTCAAATACATTATAGCAGTTTCCACATCCTAATCTTCCTGTATTTACAATATCTTCAAATGTATAACCACAGTTATCACATTTTAATGTTTTTATTTCATTAAATAATGGCATAAAATCTGTTTTTCCAAAGTCTTCTAACAATCCACCAAAGAAACTTGAAAAGTCTATTGGCATATTAAAGTCGAAGTTTCCAACTCCTAATTTTTCGCTACATTCTTCACAAAGATGTAATTCTTTTTTTCTTCCATTTATGTTTTCTGTATATCTAACATTTGCTTCTCTTTTTCCACAATTATCACATAACATTTTACATTCCTCCTTTATTCTATGTTTAATAACATGTTTTTAAAAATTCGTGATCTAATTTCGTCTTTTTTGTCTTTTGATATATTTAATACATTATCACTTGTTGCAACTTTTAATAATTTTGCTTGTTCTTGATTTATTATATTATAACTTAGTAAATCACTAATTAATATATTAACTTCATTAGCAGTAATTTCTTTTCCTATATTATTAATAATATGCATAATATATTTCTCTTTTGTATTATTAATTTTTTTGATTAAAATATGGCCTCCTCCACCTCTTCTACTTTCTACATAATATCCCTGTGATGGCTTAAATCTAGTGGATATTACATAGTTTATTTGAGATGGAACACAATTAAATTGTTCTGCTAATTCATTTCTTTGTATTTCAATTTCTTCTGTTCGATCAAATAATTCTTTTATAAATTCTTCAATTATATCTGACATTCTCATTAGACCATCCTCCTTTTTTGACTTTGACTTTCTTTGACCTATATCTATTATAAATTATTTTTTTCTTTTTTCAACATCATTTTTTGACCTTTTCTGACCTTTATTTTGTAAATTCTATATTTTTTCTATTGTCTGCTCTTTTTATCTCTCTTTTTTGTTATATTTTCTAATTCTTCTACCCTATCTTTTTGTTTTTCCATTGGAACCCAAGCAAAATATGAACTAATAAATTCACCATATTTTGTAGTATCTTCCCCTATTTCTTCCATACCAAATTCAGATTGTTGTTTATTTTTCTTTGTATCCATATTTACCTCTTTTCTTTTATATAGGTATGTACTATTTTTATTAGTTTTATACAATAATGTATGAGAAATTTATTCAAAATTAATATAATCATAGTTTTAAATGATAAACTCCCTTAATATTGCAATATTTTACTAAAATTACGTCAACCCCTTTCTTTTTTTCAAATATTATGCTATAATGGTAATAGTTGGTGATTATAATAAAATATAATTACATATAAGGAGGAAGTTAAAATGATTTTCTTATTAATTTTATTATTAATAATTATTATTCTAGCATTTTTGTCAATAAAAATTGTAAAACAATCAGAAGTATATATTATTGAAAGATTAGGTAAATTTCATAAAGTTGCTGACGCAGGTCTTACAATTATTATTCCTTTTCTTGACCGTGTTAGAAGTGTTGTAAGTTTAAAGCAACAAACCATGGATGTACCACCTCAAGGAGTTATAACAAAGGATAATGTAACAATAACAATAGATACTGTTGTATTTTATCAAATAACTGATCCAGCAAAAGCTGTTTATGAAATTCAGAGTCTAAAAAAAGGTATTGAATATCTTGGAATAACAACAATCCGTGATATTATAGGTAAAATGGATTTAGATGAAACATTTAGTTCAAGAGATGAAATAAATAGTAAATTACGTCATGTATTAGATGAAGCTACTTATAAATGGGGATGTAAAATTGATCGTGTAGAAATTAAAGATATTACCCCTCCTGCTGATATTAGAGATGCAATGGAAAAAGAAATGAATGCAGAAAGAAATAAAAGAGCTATGATTTTAGAATCAGAAGCTGAAAGGCAATCTGCAATTACTATAGCTGAAGGTAAAAAACAAGCTGCTATTTTAGAAGCTGAAGCTGATAAAGAAGCTCAAATAAGAAGAGCTGCTGGTGAAGCACAAGCAATAAAAGAAGTTGCAGAAGCAAAAGCAAGAGAAATTCAAATGGTATATGATGCAATGAAAAAAGCAAATCCAAATGATAAATTAGTTCAATTGAAATCTTTAGAAGCTTTAGAAGAAGTTGCTAAAGGTGATGCGAATAAAGTGTTCATTCCTTTTGAAGCAACAAGTGCTTTAGGTTCTTTAGGAGCTATGAAAGAAGCTATGAAAGATGATAAAAAATCAAATAATAAAACAGATAAGTAAAAAATCCCCCAATATAGCTGGGGAATTTTTTTCATATAGTAAATATATATTAAAATTCATTAGTATTGTTAATTGGTTTCATTGTTGGAAATAATAAAGCATCTCTTATTGAACTACTATTTGTTAATAACATTATAAATCTATCTACTCCTATTCCTAGCCCTCCTGTTGGTGGTAAACCTATTTCTAATGCATTAATATAATCTTCATCCATCATACCAGCTTCTTCATCTCCTGCTTCTCTTGCTTCTACTTGTTTTTTAAATCTTTCATATTGATCAATTGGATCATTTAATTCTGAAAATGCATTTCCATATTCACGACCTGCTATAAATACTTCAAATCTTTCTGTTAGCCTTTTATCTTTAACGCACTTTTTGGCAAGTGGTGATATTTCTACTGGATAATCATATACAAATGTTGGTTGTATTAATGTTTCTTCTACATATTCATCAAAGAATAAACTTATAACATCTCCTCTTGTTTCCTTTGTTTTATCTGGTATTTCTATTCCTTTTTCTTTTGCTAATGCTACTGCTTCTTCATCTGTATTTATTTTATTAAAGTCAATTCCTGTTGCTTCTTTTATAGAGTCTATCATTGTAATTCTCTTCCACCCTGGTGCTAATTCTATTTCTTGCCCTTGATAATTGATTTTTGTTGTTCCTAATATATCTTTAGCTGTTCTTGAAAAAATTTCTTCTGTTAAATCCATCATATCATTATAATCTTGATAAGCAGCATATAATTCAAGCTCAGTAAATTCTGGATTATGTCTTATATCCATTCCTTCATTTCTAAAAACTCTACCTAATTCGTAAACTTTGTCAAATCCACCTACAATTAGTCTTTTTAAATTTAATTCTAATGCTATTCTTAAATACATATCTATATTTAATGCATTATGATGTGTAATAAATGGTTTCGCTGTAGCTCCTCCAGAAATTGTATTCAATATTGGTGTTTCTACTTCTAAATATCCTTTTTCTTCTAATATTTTTCTAATATTACTTATTATTTTACTTCTTATTACAAAACTTTCTTTTACTTCTGGGTTTACAATTAAATCTGTGTATCTTTGTCTATATCTTAAATCTGGGTCTTTTAATCCATGAAATTTTTCTGGTAATGGTCTTAATGATTTTGAAAGTAATGTTACTTCTTTCGCATGTACAGATATTTCTTCTGTTCTTGTTTTGAATACAAATCCTGTTATTCCAATTATGTCTCCTATATCAAATGTTTTAAATGCTTTATAGCTTTCTTCTCCTAAATCATTTATACTAACATAACTTTGAATTTTTTCATCACAGTCTAGTATTGTACAAAATGATGCTTTTCCCATTATTCTTTTTGCTATTATTCTTCCTGCAACTGTTACATCTTTTTGTTCAAATTTTTCATAGTTTGATTTTATTTCTCCTGCTGTATTTGTTCTATTAAATTTTGTTATTTCAAATGGATCTTTTCCTTGCTGTTGTAATTCTTTTAATTTATCTCTTCTTATTTTCATTAATTGATTAATATCTAATTCTTCTATTTTATTATTTTCTGACATTATAATCTCTCCTATCATTTTTTCTGCTTTATATTATATAGCAGAAACTGCTAAAAGTAAAGAAAAGTATATATTTTTTTAAAAAAAGTATTGACTTATGTAAATTAATATGTTATAATGTATACATAATTGCTAAACAGCAATTATATATGTAACTGCTATTGGTGCATATTTAGCACTAATTGGTTAAACCGTTTTTTTTAGTCAATATAAGGAGGGATTACATGCACAAAAGAGCTGGACCTATGAAAAACAACAATATTAGTTTGTAAGTATCGGCGGCGATCATTAGTGATCTGAACATGTAAGGAGAAACTATGAAGATTAAAGAAAAAGGTAGGTTCCCGGTGGGTTTTGCCCCTGGGAAGTGGTTCACTTAAAAAAGTGAAGAAAGATGTGATTATTGAGTCTAAACATCTTTTATACCACTAAAACAGACTCACATCGCAACTATAAAACAACTTAACAAATAATTATCCCCCAGTATAACTGGGGGATAATTATTATAATTTATGTTGGCTGGGGTGGTAGGATTCGAACCTACGCATCGATGGGTCAGAGCCATCTGCCTTACCACTTGGCTACACCCCAATATTATAATAAATTAATATTTCTTACATATACATTATATCAAAGTATTTTTAATTAATAAATACTTTTTGTAAATTTTATTTTAACAGAATAAAAAGACTTCTATAAATTGATATATTAATTAAAATTTATTTATAGTAGTCTTTTCTTATCATATGTTTAATAAAATAGCTTCACACTTTTTATATTCAGGATTATATTTTTCTAACATATTAAAAAATCCCTTTGAATGTGTTTTATATTTTAAGTGACAATATTGATGTAATACAACATAATCAATTATCTTTCGATTATATTTAGCTATTTCAGGATTAATTGTTATTTTTTTATCTTCACATTTTCCTAGTCTTCTCATTGGCATTACCTCATATTCTTCTGGTGCAAAACCTAGCATTATTCTTGTTTTTTCCATTGCTCTTTCTATCTCTATTTTTGCAATTTGTTCATACATTTTGTTAATAGCTAAATCTAATATTTCCTTACTTGATATTTTTCTATATTTATTTGGTAATGATATTTTTATTGTTTTATTTTCTACATTCAATTCTGTTATTCTAATATTTTTATAAATAATTTTTACTTTATAATCCATACCTAATACAGGAACTGGTTGTCTTTCTATTATATTATTTTCTAATACTTTTGTAATTAAGCTTTTCTTTGTTAAATTCATTTATACACTTCCATTATTCAAATTTTTGTTTTGCGAAATATTGTTTGTTTTTCTTATTCTATATTTATTTTTTTATTCTGTCAATAGTTTTTTATAAAAAAATCAAAATTTTTAATTAAAAGTTACTATCAATAGAACAAAAGAGGCATGATTAAAATTTCTTGACCTTTTAGTTTACCTTCCATGCTCGTCTTTGTTCGTCCGCAAAAATTGCATAGCAATTTTATATAGTATAAAAATAAACCTAAATTATTAAATATTTTTCTAATAATTTAGGTTTATTCATATTTATATTGTAATTTTTTTATAAAAATTTATTCTTCTTCTTTTTTATCTTGTTTTTCAACTGATTTTTCTGTAACTTCTTTACCTGATTCTTTTTTATCAGTTTCAACTACTTTTTCGTCTGTTGTTTCAGTTTTTGAAGTTTCTTCTTCTACTTTTTTAGTCTCTTTAACTTCTGCTTTAGTTTCTTCCTTAACTTCTACAACTTCTTCTTTTACTTCTGCTTTTTCTTCTATAACTGCTTTAGTAGCTTCATTTGATGTTTCTTCAACTGCTGGTTCTTCAGTTATTTCCTCTTTAATTATAATTTCTTTATCTTCAATTCTTGCACCAACTTGCTCTTTAGTTTTAGCAGCTTTACCTAATCTATCTCTTAAGTAGAATAATCTTGCTCTTCTAGCTTTACCTACTCTTACTAATTCAACTTTTTCAACTAATGGTGAATGAACTAAAAATGTTTTTTCAACACCTACACCATAAGATATTTTTCTTACAGTAAATGTTTGGTTTACTCCTCCTCCTTGTACTTTTATGATAATTCCTTCAAATACTTGGATTCTTTCTTTATTTCCTTCTTTAATTCTTACGTGTACTTTTACCGTATTACCAACTTTTAATTCTGGTATTTTATTTTTTAATTGTTCATGTTCAATTGATTTGATAATATCCATTTTAGAATTTCCTCCTTCTTTCTTTATAGTAAAGTATAAGTTCTTTACTTTGTGAGCGGTGCATATATATTTGCACTTCATTTTGCCAAAACTTATTTATATAAGTCTGGTCTTTTATTTTTTGTTAGTTCTAAAGATTTTTCATGTCTCCATGTTTCTATTTTTTGATGATGACCTGAAAGTAATATTTGAGGAACTCTTTCACCTTCAAATATTTCTGGTCTTGTATATTGTGGATATTCAAGAAGCCCTTTTGAAAAACTTTCTTCTTGAATAGATTCCTTATTTAAAACTCCTGGTACATAGCGACTTATACTATCAATTAAAACCATTGCTGGAATTTCACCACCAGTTAATATATAGTCTCCAATTGATATTTCTTCATCTACTATTTTATCAAGAACTCTTTGATCAATTCCTTCATAATGACCACATAGCAAAATTAAATGTTTTTGCTTTGATAAATATTCTACTTTTTTCTGATTTAATGTTTTTCCTTTTGGTGATAGATATATAACTTTAGCATCTTCTGTTTTAACAGATTTATATGCATCATATACAACGTCTGGTCTTATTATCATACCAGCACCACCACCATAAGGTGTGTCATCTACTTTTTTATGTTTGTTTTTTGAAAAGTCTCTTATATTTACTAAATTAATATCAATTACTTTATTCTCAATTGCTCTACCTATAACACTTTGTTTAATTGATTCAAACATTTGTGGAAAAAGTGTTAAAATATCAAATTTCATTTTTATAACATTCCTTTCAAAGTATCAAACATTTTTAAATTTAGTTTATATTAAACCATCTATTAAATGAATAGTTATTTTCTTATTTTGTAAATCAATTTTCTTAATAACTTCTGAAATAGCTGGTAATAATATTTGTTTTCCCATTTCATCTTTTACAACATATATATCATTACTTCCTGTGTTAAAAATATCTTCTAACTTGCCAAGTAATTCTTCGCTATCTGTATATACATCTAAACCTAGTAAATCTACTATGTAATAAGTATCTTTTTCTAATGGTTTTAAATCTTTTCTGTTAATAATAAGATAAGAATTTCTTAATAAATTAGCTTGTTCAATAGTATCAATTCCTTTAAATTTGATTAATACCATTTCTTTATGATATTTTACTTCTTCTATTTCATATTCTTTTTTGTTTTCATTATTTTTGACATATATTTTTTTTAATTCGTCAAATCGTTTTATATCATTTGAGAATGATTTTACTTTTACCATACCTTTTATACCAAATGTATTAACTATTTGACCTATTTCAAGATAATCTTTCATAACTAACCCCAATTATCCTATAAATTCAATAGAAATTTTTTTGTGTTCTTTTCCTGCTATAGACTTCATAACTGTTCTAATAGATTTAGCAACTCTACCTTGTTTACCTATAACTTTTCCCATATCACTTTCTGCTACTTTTACTTCTAAAACAATTGATTTTTCTTCTTCTTTTTCTGTAATTGAAACAGCTTCTTTATCTTCAACTAAATTTAAAATAATTGTTTCTAAAATATCTTTCATATTTTCCTCCGATTCAGCTAATAATTATTATTTAGCTTTTTCTATTAAGTCTTTTACTGTGTCTGTTGGTTTTGCACCATTCTTAATCCATTTTTCTACTTTTTCTTTGTCTAAAACTATTGTTCCTGGATCTGTCATTGGGTCATACGTTCCTAATTGCTCTATTATTTTACCATCTCTTGGAGATCTTGAATCTGCTACTACAATGTGATAAAAAGGAGCTTTTTTCTTTCCTTGTCTTTGTAATCTGATTTTTACCATTATTTTCACCTCCCAATATATTTATTTAATTTTATTTATATAATATAAAGTTATCTGCAATTTTTGTATAAGAGAACAGCTAACTTAAATTTAATAACAATTTTTTCATTGATTAGAATTTCATATTTCTTAGTGCGTTTTCATCAATATTGTTCATTAATTTTTTCATTCCACCTTTGTTGCTTTTTATCTTTTTCATCATTTTTTGTGTCATTTCAAATGATTTAATGAACTTATTTATATCTTGTACTGTTGTTCCACTTCCTTTAGCTATACGTTGTCTACGACTTGCATTTAATAGTCTTGTATCACGTTTTTCATCTTTAGTCATTGAACATATTATTGCTTCTATTTTTTCAAATTCTTTATCATCTACTTTTAGATCTTTTATTTGATTCATTCCAGGAATCATTTTTAGTAATGATGAAAATGAACCCATCTTTTTTACTTGCCTAATTTGCGCTAAATAATCATCTAAATCAAGTTCCTTTTTCTTCATTTGCTTTTCTAATTGTTCTGCTTGTTCTAAATCAAATGACTCTTCAGCTTTTTCTATTACAGATAAAATATCACCCATTCCTAAAATTCTTTGAGCCATTCTTTCTGGATGAAATATTTCTATATCACTTAATTTTTCTCCTGTTGCAACAAATTTTATTGGTTTTCCTGTTATTTTCTTTACTGATAATGCAGCACCACCACGTGTATCACCATCTAATTTTGTTAATACAACTCCGTCAATACCAACTGTTTCATTAAATTGTTTTGCAACATTTACAGCATCTTGACCTGTCATACTGTCTACAACAAGTAATATTTCATGTGGTTTTACATTTGATTTTAATTTTTGCAATTCTTCCATTAGTTCCTCATCTATATGTAAACGTCCTGCTGTATCTAATATTACTACATCATTTAATTTTGACATTGCTGTTGACATTGCTTGTTTGGCTATATGTACAACATCTTTTGAATTTTCATTACTAAATACTGGTATATTTAATTGTTTTCCAACAACTTGTAATTGTTTTATTGCTGCTGGTCTATATACATCACATGCTACTAATAATGGCTTTTTTCCTTGTTTTCTAAGTAAGTTTGCTAATTTTCCAGATGTAGTTGTTTTTCCTGAACCTTGAAGACCAACTAACATTATTACTGTTGGAGGATTTGGAGTAAAATTTATTTTACTTTCTGTTCCTCCAAGTAATTCTACTAATTCATCTTTAACTACTTTAACTACTTGTTGACCTGGTGTTAATGATTTTAAAACATCTTGACCAAGTGCTTTTTCTTGAATGGTATTTATAAACTCTTTTACTATTTTGTAGTTTACATCTGCTTCTAGTAAAGATAATTTTACTTCTCTTAACATTTCTTTTAAATCAGATTCTGTTATACGTGCCTTTCCTCTTATTTTTCTTGTAATTTCTTGCAATCTAGTAGATAGTCCTTCAAAAGCCATATTTTCACTCCATTCTTTTACTTATGTTTAAATCAATTTTTTTATATCTTTAGTTAAATTAAGCAATTTAATTCTTTTTTTACATTTTCTAATATATTTGCTACTTTTTTATCGGAATAATTGCTTTGTATTTTTGCTAATTCTGATAGAATTTTTTCTATTCTTTTTTCTTGATTCAACATCCTTTTCATAAAATTCAGCTTTTCTTCATATTCAAAAAGCTTTTTCTCCCCTTTCTTTAAATTATCTCTCACAGCTTGTCTTGTTATATTATTATTTTCTGCAATTTCAGATAAAGATAAGTCATTATTATAGTAATCATTTATGAATTCATATTGTTTTTTAGTTAATAAATTGCCATAAAATTCACATAGTATGCTAATCTTTACTTTTTCCTCCATATGATTACCTCTTTCTTTTTTGTAATGCTAATATACTTTACACCATTTTTTCTAATTTGTCAAGTGTTTTTTAATGAGATGTTTGGGACAGGTCTCAAACATCTCATTTTTGTCGAATATTGTAATATAAATTGAATAAAATTGACATAATTTTTTCTCTATGCTATAATTTTATTACATTATACTGTATTTGTAATGTATGTCCGAGATTACCTTATTTATAAGGAGGTTACAAATCTATGGAACCAAATATTGCTATAATAATGGAAAATAAGTCAAACCTTCCTATTGCAGAAAAAATATGTAAGACTCTTGATAAATTAGAGATAACATACTCATTAAACATTTACTCTGTATTTAGAACTCGCACAAAGTTAAGAAAATTTGTTAGTGGCATAGATAACTTACAAAATTATAAAGTTATTATTGCTATTACAAAATTGAGTTCTTCTCTTGGTGAAGCAATTGCTTCGCAAACGACTAAGCCAGTAATTGAAGTACCTGTTATGTATATGAATTTAGATTGTATGACTTCATTAATGCCATCTGGCATATCAATTGCAAGTGATGATATTGATGTTATTGATGTTATACAAAATGCTTCTCTTATGGCTGCACGTATTGTTTCTATTACATCTGCTGATTCTGCAATAGGATTAACTGGTAGATTAGAAAATTACATTAAGAAAAAAACAAAATTTGAAGATTCTACTGCAGATTTTGCATACAAATTACCTAGTAATTGTGAGTGTTAAAACTTGTCACTAATCGACTATCTCGGACAAAATATATTAAGGACTACTTTTATAGTAGTCCTTTTTCAACATTTTATTTAATATTTCTTAAATTTGTATATTTAAGAAACATTACTCCCATTATACCTAAACTCATAAGTAATATAATAATTTTTATAATCTTTGTTCCAGCATATGGAAGTATTGTCTTAGCAATAGTTTTATCATTATTAGTAGTATTTATAATATCTTTTTGAGCTTCATTGCTATTTAATTCATTATTTTCTTTATAAATATCATCATCGCTATTTGTCTTTGTTATTACAGTTACTTTACAAGTTGCAATTTTGTTTCCATTTTCTGTAACAGCACTAATGGTTGTAGTTCCTTCTGATTTTGCTGTTATGATTCCTGTTTCTGTTATAGTTGCTATTTTTTCATTTGAACTATTCCATCTAACTTTTTTATTTGTAACATTTTCTGGATAAATTGTTGCTATTAATGTTTCACTATCTCCAACATTTAAAGTTATATGTTCTTTATTTAATTTTATTTCTTTTACTGCAACATCTTCAATAGTTTTTTCTTGATATATTGTAAATGCTTTTATACAGTTACTTGCATCTTTTAGATTTAAATTTTGTCCATCTGAAAACTTTATTGTCAATTTATTTACATCTGACCATGTTATATTATCCTTTGAAATAAAGCATTCATCATCATTTGCTGTTGCATTATTATAAAATGCACTAGTATCTTCCAAATTAGAAGATTTGTAATTTATTTCCATTGGAATACTTGCTTGTTCTTGATTTATATATTTAACTTTTATAACAAATTTATTTCCTGTTAATTTTATTGGAGTAGATAATTTTATTACATGATATCCAGGTTCTAATGCACTTAATGTTGAAACTAATTTACAATTTTCTATATTTTCATCTTCTGCATTTATATAAACTTCTATTCCTGAAGTTTCTGAAATATATAAACCTACTTCATTTAAATATTCATCTTTATTATTTATATTTTCTCTTGTATACTTATTTGCAGCATATAGTGATGTTCCTCCTAATGTAACTCCTGCATTCATTCCTAATTCATCATATTGGTATAATTTATCGTAATCCTTCTTCTCATTTTTATATTCTTCTACAGAAGTCAAACCCATTAAATTTTCTTCTATACATACATCTTCATAAGATACATACATATATCCATTTTTTCCGAAATCATTTCCATAAGAATTTAATACAATATATGCTCCTTTATCCTTTGGTACTGAAGAATTTGAAAAGTTACTAGTTTGATAATTATCATCCCAACCTACTATTGTTACTACATGGTTCATTGTTGATTTATTTTCATATTCATTATAATTATATGCACCTGTTGATGAGTTATAATATTTATTAGACATGTCCATATAAAAATCTGCTGAAATAGCACCATAATTCTTAATATGTTCTTTTATAAGTTTTCTTATTGCATTTACTTCAGTTAATGTATAACTTTGTGTTCTATCTTCTTTACTAAAATAATTTATATTACCACCATTTACACCTTTATATACATGTGGAAATATAACTGTATCTTTTATTCTTGCATCTATATTTTTATTTATATCTCCTATACTTTCTATATTTTTATAAGTATGATTAATATCATCATAAACATTATTAAAAGGTAATTTTGCTTCCTCTACAGGTCCCATACCATTAACACAATATGCAGTTGCTATACTTGGTCCTGCACCACTTCCCAATGTTCTATTAAATAATTTTAATGTTGAATATTCCATATGCATTGGCGAATATTCTTTTGACTGTTTTCCACTTTGTTTGGCTATACTTGTTTCTAATAAAGTGGAAAATGAAAATCCCCAGCAACAACTTGAAGTTTTTTGATTTTTTACTCTAATTGATTGTGAATCATTTAAATTATATGTATTTTCAATTTCCGTTGCTTTTAAAATACGGTTATATTTTGATCTTTTTATTGAATCTTTTAATGTTAAATCTTCGTTTACTTTTATTATAGGTGAATTATCATTTACTTCTATTTCTGTAGCATAAGTTTGTGAAGTTAATATTAAGTTAAACATCAAAATTAAAAATATTACAAAATTTCTATATTTTTTCATTTTGTTCCTCCATATATTTTATTATATCATAATAAAATCATATGTTTATATTTGTAATATTAATTTAATATATTTGTAATATTTTATTTTAAAATTTAAGTTTATTAGTTAACAAAGTCATATATAAAAATATTAGAAAACTAAATTTTTATATATGACTTTTGTTTTACTTTCTTAATTCTGCACCTAAAACTTTTTGTAATTCTTCAATTATACTTTTCATTATTGTATTTACTTCTTCATCACTTAAAGTCTTATTTTTATCTCTAAACATTAAGCTATATGCAACACTTTTCTTATTTTCTCCTAATTTCTCATCTCTATAAATATCAAATAATTTTAAATTTTCAAGTATTTTCTTACCTTTTTTAATTATAATCTTTTCTATTTGACCAACTTCTACTGTTTCATCAACCAACATTGCTATATCTCTTTCTACTGCTGGAAATTTTGGTATCTCCGTATGTTTTTTATTTACACGTGAATATTTAACTAATTTTGTTATATTTACTTCTGCTAGATATGCTCTTTTTTCAATACTATAATTTTGTAATACTTCTGGATGAACCTCACCTAATGTAGCAACTGTATCAATTCCAACTTTTATATTTGCACACCTTCCAGGATGATAAGACTCATTTTCTACTTCTTTTTCTATATCATATCTATTTACACTAATAGATTCTAATACATTTTCAAGTATTCCTTTTAAAACATAAAAGTCAATATCATCTCCATACATACCAATTGTTAAAATATTTTCTTGTAAAGGTACTTCTCCATTTTCTACTTCTTTATTCATGTTTTTATAATTTCTAGAAATATCAAATAATTTAACATTTTGATTTTTCTTATTAGCATTTGTTGCTAATATTTGCATCATACTAGGTATTGTAGTTGGTCTCATTAATTTATAATCTTCATTTAATGGATTTTGTATTGTAATTGCACTTTTTCGTAACTCTTTACTAATATTAGATTGTTCTAGTTCTTTTTGACTAACAAATCCATATGTATATATTTCTGAAAGTCCACTACTTACTAAAATTTGTTTTATTTGTGATTCTATTTTTTGTTCTTTATTTCTGATTCCTAAAGTTGTATCACTATTTATAAGAGTAGTTCCTAATTTGTCATATCCATAAAAACGTAATACTTCCTCTGCAATATCTGCTAAAAACTCTAAATCCATTCTAAAATATGGAGCTATTGCTTTGTTATTTTGTACTTTAATTTCTAGCTTTTCTAGAATATCTATCATTTCTTGTTTATTTAGACTAGTTCCCAGTAATGAATTTATTTTTTCTACATTTAATTCTATTTCATTTATTTTTTGTTTTGTTGGATATACATCTATTTTACCTTCAACTACTTCTCCTGCTCCTAATATTTCTACTAATTCTACTGCTCTATTGATTGCTCTTAAAGCATTTTCAGAAGATAACCCTTTTTCAAAACGAGATGAACTTTCTGTTCTTAATCCAACTTTTTTAGCTGTTTTTCTTACATTTCCACCATAAAATACTGCTGATTCAAAAACTACTGTATCTGTATTTTTTTCTATTTCTGAATTAAGTCCTCCCATTACTCCTGCAATTGCTACAGCTTTTTTTGCATCACTTATTACTAAATCATTTTCATCTAATGTTCTTTCAACCTCATCTAAAGTTGTTATTTTTTCTCCATTATTTGCGCGTCTAACAGTTATATGTTTTCCTTCAATTGAATTAATATCAAATGCATGCATTGGTTGACCCATTTCTAACATTACATAGTTTGTTATATCCACAATATTATTAATACTTCTTACTCCACAAGCTTTTAATCTTCTTACCATCCATTCTGGTGATGGTCCTATTTTTACATTTTTTACTATTCTTGCAATATATCTATAACATAAATCTGGAGCTGTAATATCTACTTTTAAGCCTTCTAATTGACTTTTATTTTCAACTTGTAGTTTATCTATGTTTTCTCTAGGATTTTTAAATTCTTTATTTAAAGACACTGCTACTTCTCTTCCTAATCCTTCTATTGACAAGCAGTCTGGTCTATTTGGTGTTATTTCAAAGTCAATTATATCTTCTTCTAAATTTAATACTTTTACAATATTTTGTCCTAATTGTTTTTCTAAATCTTTATTTAATATCATAATTCCATGTTCTATTTGATTTGGATAGTCTGATACTTCTAATCCTAATTCTCCAACTGAACACATCATTCCACAAGAATCGATTCCTCTTAATTTTCCTTTTTTTATTTTTATTCCTCCAGGTAGTTCTGAACCATCTTTAGCAATTGGTACTATGTCTTGTTCTTTTATATTATCAGCACCTGTAACAATCTGTAATATTTCTGTTCCTACATCTACTTTTGTTACAACTAAATGATCAGCATCTGGATGTTTTTTTATTTCTAGTATTTTTCCAACAACTACATTTTTAATATTATTACCTTTTTGTTCAATAGTTTCCACTTTTGAACCTGTCATTGTTAAAATATCTCCTAATTTTATAGTATCTACATCTATTTCACTATATTCTTCTAACCATTCTCTACTTGCCTTCATTTAATTCTTCCTTTCTTTATTTATCTATATTCATTGTATCTTTTTGCTGATTGGTAATTATTATAATTTAGAACTTGTTGAACAGGTTCTAAATTTTGATAAGCACCATTTCCATTAATTCTATTATTAAATTCTTGTCTTCCAGATGTATGTATTCTATTTTTACGCTGTTTTGCTTGTTCTCTAATTTTTATTTGAATTTTATCAATTAACTCTATAGTATATTGTGTCTCTTCATTTTCTGGATCAATTGGTACAGCTGTGTACTTATTGTTTTTATCTTTCTTGACAATTTCCAATGCCTCACGTAATGAATATTTCTTCTTAAATAATTTCATTTTAAATTTAACACTCCTTAATTAACTAAATTTTAATTAATTTAACAATAAATTAAACTTTAACTTATTACTTTCTATTTTCTAATATATATTTTAAAATTGTTTTAGAAATCTAACATCATTTTCAAATAATAATCTCATATCTTCTATTCCAAATTTTGCCATTGCAATCCTTTCTACTCCAAATCCAAATGCAAATCCTGAATACTGTTCTGGATCAATTCCACAATTTGTTAATACATTTGGATGAACCATTCCACAACCTAATAGTTCTATCCATCCTTCTTGTTTACAAACTCTACATCCTTTTCCTCCACATACAAAACATGATACATCTGCTTCAGCACTTGGTTCTGTAAATGGAAAGTGATGTGGTCTAAATCTTATTTTTGTATTTTCTCCTAAACATTTTTTGGCAAACATTTCTAATGTTCCTTTTAAATCTGCCATAGATATGTTTTTGTCTACTACTAAACCTTCTATTTGATGGAACACTGGTGAATGTGTAGCATCTACACTATCTGAACGATATACTGCTCCTGGACATATTATTTTTATTGGTGGTTTCTGCTGTTCCATTACTCTTGCTTGAACTGGTGAAGTTTGACTTCTTAATACTATGTTGTCACTTATATAAAATGTATCTTGTAAGTCTCTTGCTGGATGATCTGGTGGTGTATTTAGTTTATCAAAATTGTAAATTGATTTTTCTACCTCTGGTCCATCTGCTATTTCATATCCCATACCTAAAAAGATTTCTTCTACTTCTTGTATTATTTGTGTTATTGGGTGAAGTGAACCTAATTGTACTTTTTTACTTGGCTCTGTTACATCTATTGTTTCTGTTTCAAGTCTTTTTATTAATTCTTTTCTATTTAATTCTTTTTCTTTATCTTGAATTAAT
>CANTHA010000009.1 GCA_947653375.1 uncultured Clostridium sp.
CACCTTTTTCAATTACTGTAATATCTTTAGTTTTATCATATTCTTTTAATGAATCCCATTTAATTAATTCTCTATCTTCTACTCCTATCTGTCTTAATATATTATCTGCCGTATCATTCATAAATGGTTTTATTAGTATTGCAATTTTTCTTAAATTTTCTATTAAATGATACATACAAGATTCCAATTTTTCTTTTTCGCTATCTTCTTTTGCTAAAGACCATGGCATTGTTTCATCAATATATTTATTAGTTCTTGATATTAAGTTCCATATTTCTTGCAAACTGTTTGCAATTTCATATTCGTTAAATTTTTCTTCAAATTTATTGATTTGCTCTAAAGTATATTTTTCAAATTCTTTGTCTACTTCATTTTGTGTTCCATTATAATTTGGAACTTTTCCATTAAAATATTTATTTACCATTGATACTGTTCTATTTAGTAAATTGCTTAAATCATTACATAAGTCAAAGTTATATCTTTCTACAAATGCTTCTGGTGAGAATATTCCATCTTGTGAAACAGGCATTTCTCTTAATAAGAAATATCTTGTTGCATCTAGTCCATATCTATCTATTAATGTTTCTGGATAAATTACATTTCCTTTAGATTTTGACATTTTTCCGTCTTTCATCATAATCCAATTATGCACTAATATTGTTTTTGGAATTGGTAAATCTAGTGCCATTAAGAATATTGGCCAATAAATCAGATGAAATCTTGCTATGTCTTTTCCTACTATTTGTAAGTCTGCTGGCCAGTATTTTTTAAATAATTCTTCATTGTCTGACATATATCCTAATGCTGTAATATAATTTGTTAATGCATCAAGCCAAACATATATTACATGTTTTGGGTCTTTTAATACTTTTATTCCCCAATCAAATGATGTTCTTGTTACACATAAATCTTCTAATCCTGGTTTTATAAAATTGTTAATCATTTCATTTTTTCTATATGCTGGTTTTATAAAGTCTGGGTGTTCTTCATAATACTTTAATAACTTATCTGCATATTTTTTCATGTTAAAAAAATATGCTTCTTCTTTCATCTTTTTTACTTCTCTTCCACAGTCAGGACATTTACCATCTACTAATTGTGTTTGTGTAAAATATGTTTCACATGGTACACAATACCATCCTTCATATTCTCCTTTATAAATATCCCCTTGTTCCATGAATTTGTCAAATATTTTTTGTACTATTTTTTCATGTCTTGGTTCTGTTGTTTGAATATAGTCATCATATTCTATTTCCATTTTTGTCCATAATTCTTTTGCCATTTGTGCCATTTCATCTACATATTGTTTCGGTGTTTTTCCTAATTCTTCTGCTTTTTCTTGTATCTTTTGTCCATGCTCATCTGTTCCAGTTAATAAATATGAGTCTTCGTCTTTTAGTTTATGGTATCTTTTTATACTATCTGCTAATACTGTTGTATATGCTGTTCCTATATGGAATTTTCCACTTGGATAATATATTGGTGTTGTTATATAAAATTTGTTGCTCATTGTTTGTCCCTCCTATATAGTTTTTTATCTATGTTACTTTAGTTTATATTTTACCTTATTTTTCAAAAAACATTCTATCATATTAAATTCAAAAAGTCTAGTAAATTATGGTAATCACTTAAAAATAAAAAAATACATCAATTGCAATCTATTGATTAAATTTGATGTATTTTTCTTTATCACATAATTTTTATTCATCATTTGATGTATTAATTTTAAATAATTTAAACAATTCTACTATTACTACTGGTGAAATTATTAATAATATCAACTCAATTATATTTGATGTAGGTAAAACTGGTATACTAAATATATGCCTTAATGCTGGTATTGATAATATTATAAACATTAATATAGCTGATGCAATAACTGCCAATATTAATTTAGTATTATTAAATATTTTTGTTTTAAATATTGATTTTTTATTGTTTCTTATATTAAACACATGTACCAATTCTGATAAAGCAAGTGTAGCAAATGCCATTGTTTGCCCTACTTCAATCTTTGATTCATCTAAACTTAATCCATCAATTGGTTCTTTTGTTGTTCCTAATCCAATCATAAATGCTATAAGTGTTATTAATCCTATCATTACTCCTTGATATATTACTCTTCTTGTCATGCCTTTTGTAAATACACTTTTTCCTGTTTTATTAGGTTTTCTTTTCATTATATCCTCATTTGCAGGATCAAATGCTAATGCTAATGCCGGTAGTGAATCTGTTACTAAATTAATCCATAATATATGAATTGGCAATAAAATTTCTAATCTTCCTATATCAGTTATTCCAAACCACTTTGCAAATAATGGTGTACATAGAGTTGCTAAAAATAAAACGACTATTTCTCCTATATTACTTGAAAGTAAAAATTGTATTACTTTTAAAATATTATCATATATACGTCTTCCTTCTTCTACTGCTGATACTATTGTTGCAAAATTATCATCTGTTAATATTACATCTGCTGCTTCTTTTGCAACATCTGTTCCAACTATTCCCATTGCACAACCTATATTTGATGTTTTCAGTGCTGGGCTATCATTTACCCCATCTCCTGTCATTGCAACTATTTCTCCGTTTTTTTGCCATGCTTTTACTATTCTTACTTTATGTTCTGGCGAAACTCTTGCATATACAGAATATTTTCTAACATTATTTTCTAATTCAGAATCAGACATCTTTTCTAGTTCTGCTCCTGTAATTGCTTCGTCTTCATTTTCTAAGATTCCAAGTTTTTTAGCAATTGCTGTTGCTGTAATCTTGTGGTCTCCTGTAATCATTACTGTTTTTATTCCTGCTGTTTTACATTTTTCAACTGCTTTTTTAGCTTCTTCTCTTGGTGGATCAATCATTCCAACCATTCCTATAAATGTTAAATTGTTTTCCAATTTTTCTACTTCTTGTTTTGTTGGCTTATAATCTATTTCCTTATATGCACATGCTAAAACTCTTAGTGCTTCTTTTGCCATTAATTCATTATTTTCTTTTATTATTTCAGTGTATTGTTGTAAATCTTGCTCTATTTTTCCATTTAATATATATGAATCACAATTTTTTAGTAATTCATCCACTCCACCTTTTGTATATACAATATATTTTCCATTTACTTCATTTACTGTTGTCATTAACTTTCTATCAGAATCAAATGGTATTTCTTCTATACGTGGCATTCTATCATATATTGAAGGATCAAAGTCCAATTTAAATGCCATATCAACTAATGCTGTTTCTGTTGGGTCTCCTGTAAGAACTCCATCTTTTGAAATTTTAGTGTCATTACATAACATATTTGAATATATTAATTTTTCTAATTCTTCACTTTTATTGTCTTTTAATTTTAATAAGTCGGTTGTTTTTCCATTAACAAATATTTTTTCTACTGTCATTTTGTTTTGAGTTAATGTTCCTGTTTTGTCTGAACATATTACTGTGCTACTTCCTAATGTTTCAACTGCTGGGAGTTTCTTCACAATTGCATTTTTCTTTACCATTTTTTGAACTCCTATTGCTAATACAATTGTAGATACTGCTACTAGTCCTTCTGGTATAGCTGCAACTGCTAAACTTACTGCTGTCATAAACATATGGATTGCTTCTTTTCCTTGTATTAATCCTATAATAAATATAAATATACAAATTGCTATTGCAGCAATTCCAAGTGTTTTTCCTAGTTTATTTAATTTTTCTTGCAATGGAGTAGTTTGTTCTTCTGTTGCATCTAACATTCCTGCAATTTTCCCAACTTCTGTTGTCATTCCTGTTTCTACTACAATACCTTTTCCTCTACCATATGTTACTAAACTTGATGAAAATAACATATTTAATCTATCTCCAAGTGCAGTTTCTTCATCTTTAATTAAGTCTATATTTTTCTCAACTGGAACTGATTCCCCTGTTAATGAAGCCTCTTGTGCTTTCAAATTTATTGCTTCTATTATTCTTAAATCTGCTGGTATATAATCTCCTGTATCTAATACTACAATATCTCCTCGTACTAGTTCTTTTGCAGGAATTACTTTTACTTCTCCATTTCTAATTACTTTTGATGCATGATCTGTCATTTTCTGTAATGCTTCTAAAGATTTTTCTGCTTTGGATTCTTGTGTTACACCTATTATAGCATTTACAATTACTACAATCATGATAATAATTGTATCTGTAACTCCTTCTCCTTCTGCTATTCCAACTGCACCTGATACAATTGCAGCAATTATTAAAATGATGATTGAGAAATCTTTAAATTGTTCCACAAATTTTTGTAATAATGATTTTTTCTTTTTTGCTTTTAGTTCATTTAATCCGTATTTTTCAATTCTTATTTTTACTTCCTCATCATTCAAACCTTTTTCAATGTTTGTGTTTAATTCTTTTTCTAATTCGTGAATTTCTTTATTAAACCATTTTTTTGTTTCCAAAATTCTTCATCTCCTTTGTAAATATTTCAAAAAGACTTTTAAAAGGAACTTTATAAATTATAACCAATTTTATAATTTATAATTCCTCTTAAAAGTCTCGCTTACTATTTATATAGCTTACTAACCAGACACTTTTAGTGTCGCGACTGTTGATTAGTAATAAAAAGCTACTCCCTTTTAATTTTATTTGGTAAACCAAACCGTTCTACAAACGTAAAGTTCGTTTTTGGAACGTTTTGGTGACCCCTACGGGAATCGAACCCATGATTCCACCTTGAGAGGGTGGCGTCTTAACCGCTTGACCAAGGGGCCATTAATATCTCATGTTTATGATTTTAACATACTTGTTTTTAATTTGTCAAATATGATATGGCAATTGCTTAAAAATATGAAAAATCTATTTCCATTTTGTCATTTCTAATATTTCCTTTAGCCTCTTATCATTTTTAGTTAAATATAAATATCCTATTAATGCTTCAAATGCAGTTGCATACATATATTCCTGAACATTAGAGTTTTTAGGCAAATGATGATTTTCTGTATTTCTTCCTCTTCTTACTATATCTTTTTCATCTTCTGTTAAATTTTCATATATGTTTTCTAACAATTCTGCCTGTGCTTTTGCTTTTACATATTTTATAGATTCTATATGTAGTTTATGTGGTTTTAAATTTGTTTTATTTATTAAATTTGTTCGTATATATAATTCGTATATACAGTCTCCTATATATGCCCATGTTAATGGTGACATTAAATCAACATCTTTTTTATTTCTTTCTATTCTTATAAATTCATTCAATATTGTATCCCCTTTTTTATTACATCTTTGTTTTTTCAATAGTAATTTTTCCTAATTTTCCATTTTTAAATTCATCTAATATTATTCTAGATGTTTTTTCATCATCTATATTTCCACCAGATATTATACAACCTCTTTTTCTTCCTATTTCTAACATTATTTCATATATATTTTCGTTTTCTGGTCTATCTTCTCGTGCTAGTATATTTTCTACATATGTTCTTTCTAATTTATACCTTTCGCATAAGTTGTCTATATAGTTTTCTGTTAAAAATTTTACTAGGTTATATGCTATTTCTGTTCTTTGTAAAATATCATCTTTTATAGTACCTGTAAATGCTAAATTTAACGCTATTTCTTGGCTTTCAAATTTTGGCCACAATACTCCTGGTGTATCTAATAATTCTATTTTTTCATTTATACGTATCCATTGCTTTTGTTTAGTTACACCTGGCTTATTTCCTACATTTGCTGTGGTTCTTTTTGATATTCTATTTATAAATGATGATTTTCCTACATTTGGTATTCCTATTATCATTGCTCTTATTTTTCTACCAATTCTTCCTTTTTCTAATTGTCCTTTTAATTCTTTTTCCATTATGTTTTCTATTCTTTTTATGCAATTGTCTATACCTTTGCCTGAATTTGAGTCAGTTAAAACAGCTGGTATACCTTTTTTTTCAAAATATTGTACCCATCTTTGATTTTCTTTTTCGTCTGATAAATCACTTTTGTTTAAAATTACTATTTTTTTCTTTTTGCTTATTATATTTCCTATGTCTGGATTCTGACTTGCTATTGGTATTCTTGCATCTAGTAATTCTATTACTATGTCTACAAATTTTAAGTCTTCTGTAATTTGTTTTCTTGTTTTTGCCATATGTCCTGGGTACCAAGAAAGTCTGACTTTAGGAAAACTTTTTTCTTCATCATTTTTTTGCATAAATTTCACTTCCTTTTATTATTACTTTACTCATAAGCTATTAATTATCAATTAAATCTATTACTTCTGATAATATTTCTAACCCACTCTTTTTTTCCATATGTCCAATACTCTTTATTAGTATAGGTTTAGAATTAATATCTTTACAATATTTTTCTAATAAATCAAAAGGTACTATATGGTCATTATCACTATATATTGAATATTTTTTATTAATTTGTTTTATGGCATCTTCTTTTTCTTTATCACTTAATACTGTTAACTTCACCTTTTCATTTAAAATATTTTTTTCCTCGTTATAATATGCTTCTGAAAATCCAGCTAAACTAATATATTTTTCAACCTTATAATTATTTTTAGATATGTACTTTATGAACATTGGATTTCCTATTGAATGTGCAATTACAATTAGATTATTATTAAATAGCTCTTTATATTTATCAAATACTTCAAAATACCCATCTATCTCTATTTTTTCTCTTACTGGAAAATTAGGTAAAATCACATTATAACCTTTATTTTCTAATTCTTTTTTGAAATAATTAAATATTTTTGGTATTCCATTAAATCCATGAATTAATAATACGTTATTTTTACTTCCTAACAACTTTATTTTCTCTGAATTGTTAAGTATATCTAACTGATATTTAGCAATACTACTTAATATCTCAAATCTTTCTTCTTTATTTTTTCCTTCTTTAATTAACTCTGCATTATGGGATTCTAAATTAGACAATACAGTTAATTCATTAATTGTTGCATAATCTCTAACATTAGATGTTTTTGCCAAATTAGGATTAAGTTCTCTCCATTTTTTAGCAGTTGTATTAAAAATGATAACATTCAAAATATCTGCCTCTTCAGCATATTTTAACCATTCTCTATTTTTATAATAATCCTTATCTGGCAATATATAGTTTTTAATCGCATCAGTATGTATTAAATAATTATTCTTAGTTAATATTCTTTTTACATTCCATTCTCTATTCTGATTTTCTAACTCTTTTAATCTCTCAAATTCTTTTATTAAATATAATTTAAAAACAGGACTAATTGCTGATGCAAATTCAAATGCAATATCTTTATGTGCATAAGTTCCACCATATTTACCTCGTTTGGAATATATACCAATTGCATTTGTTTTTTCACACCACTGACTAACACTAAGTGTAAAAGTATGAAGACCAGCTTGATTTTTAAACCCGTCGAATTCGACGGAATTAAAATTGGGATTATATATTGATTTCCAAGTTCCTAAAAATTCTAAAGTAATTCTATTTCTTAACCAATTTCTAATTACATCATCTGAATTTGATTTTCCTTCTTTGAATTTTGTAAAATCAGAAATACAAATATAATCATTATCATTTACATTAGTTACATTTACTTTAATATTTTGAACTTCAATAATTTTATTTTTCAGTCTTTTCCACCTCTCTTTTTATTAAAATATGTAAAAATTTATTTTCAAAAAACGCTAATTTTCAGGGCTTTTTTAAGAGTTTTCCATAAATCAGGCTTTACCACGATATCGACACTTTTGGAAACTCTTTATTTTCTTTTATTTGTTCAATAGTAATATTTAACTTTTCGCACATAACTTCGTCCACCTTTATTTATTATTTAATACGATGTTTCACTTCCTTATTTTATTAATCCACCACTACACTTTAATTCATATATTTTTTTGTTATTCTTATAAATTGTTTCTGTTCCATCAAAATAGTTTAAATCACCAATTACTTCAAATTGATACTTATACTCTCCATTAATAAATTCTTTTGGTCCTCTCACTGGAATAATATTATCTTCTCCTACTTTCATTAATGCAGGTCTTAATGCTTTATCCATTGCTTCTTCTCCTAAAGAATCATCAAATGTAACACCATGATAATTCATTGCCCAATATATCTTATTATCTATATACACTACTTCTTCTCCAATAAAGTTCGTTCCACCAAAATAAGTATCATGATAAATCATATTATCTTTCTTATATTCATAATCTTTTGAATTTAATCTTGAACTACTTACTTTTTCTCCATTTTCGTTTGCATACGTTTGTGTTTTTGCTTCAACTAAAAATTTTTCAATTTTATTTTCATTACTCATCATTTTCACCTTCTGTATAATTAATTATTTCTCAAATGATACTAAAATCATATTTTTATCTAAATCTAAAATTCCAAATTCAATTTTACCATATTGTGTTTCAGTATAATCCATAAAAAATGAACATAGATGAGTTTTACAATTGTTATACAAAGTTTTAAATTCATCTAAATTATCATACTCAAATTTTATTAAATTACTTGAAATTACTTTTAATGGAAAATTATTTATCTCTTTTTTTACTGTTTGATAATCTTCTAATGTTAATCTCATATTATCTCTTCTTATTTGAACCCAAGTTATTGGATTTCCATCTGTGTATTCAATCTCAAAATCAAAAATCTCCTTATAAAATTTTAGTGAATCATTTATGTTTGAAACCGTTAATTCATTTATAATGTTAATTAAACTCATAATATTTATTACCTTCCTTTCATATTATATCAAAATACAAATGTATCTAACTGATTGTTTATAGTTTTATATTGCATACTTCACCTCACTTAACTTTTATGTCTTTATCAGAAATAATAATGTCTCCTACAATTGAAGTATATTTATTATCTCTATACTCTTTTCTCTTTATTTCTTTATACTCATCATTTAGTTTATTATTTGATTCATACAATATATCTTTTATATATTTTCTAGCAGTCAAACTTTTTTCACGTTCAATACATTCTGAATCTCGCTTTACTCTTGAATTCCATATATCTTCAAAATCTCTAGAATCACAATTTATTATAATACTTTTATATTGATATTTTTTTGTAATATAATTAAAGAATTTTTGCCAAGATTGATCAAATGGATATTCTATTATAATTGTTTGATTTTTACGCATGTATAGGATTATATCTGCACAGAATGTTTCTTTTGCCAAATTCCTTAATCTTTTTCTTTCCGTTTCTGAAATAAAACCATATTTTTTATATATATTAACCTTATAATCATCCATAGATAGCAACAAATATTTATATTTTTCGCTTATTTTTCTTGCTAGTGTTGATTTACCACTAGCTGCCATACCAGTTATAATAATTAAAGTTGATTGTAAATTCTCTAATACTTTATTTTCTCCCATTTTTTCTCCTTTTTTATGTATTTATTTAAATATTGTATATAGTTTGCTAATTCCTAGACTTATTAATATAATTATCATTTTTCTTATAAATTACTTAATCGAACTCCATTAACTAAAGGATCTAAATCTCTATTTTTTACATTATTTAAAATAGTAACTGGTATATCTTCTATAGTTATATTTTCAAATTTATTTAATAACTCTGTTAATTCTTTTATTTCACTATTTCTAATTTTTTCTAGTAAAGTAGGTTCATCTAACTGATATAAATCATCATATTTAATTACTTGATTATTTATTGCATTTTTTGTAATTTTAGCAAGTAACTCCATCATATAGTTATCTTCACTTGTATGGCAAAACTTATCTATTTCATTACTTGTATATAGTGCTTGTAATGCAATCCTTTTTGTCTTAAACCCTAATTCTTCTTCATTATTTTCATTTTTGTAAACATATAAATCATTTATTATATCATTTATATTATTCTTATCAATTGTCTTGGTCCAAGCAATACCTGTTAATATTATACCATCTAACCTATCTGCACATAGTTTAGGTCTACTATTATCAACTACTGTATATTTTTTAAAATCAATTATATCTTCTGGTATTAAATTATCTTCCTTTAAACATCTTTGAAGTTGTTTATCATTATTTATAATGTAGTCTGTATATTTTTCAGTGCTTTCTTGTTTTTCATAATCTTTATTCATATAATCAATCACATGAGAAAAACATGGTGTTGAAATATCATGAAATAATCCAGCAATTGTTGCTTTCTTATCCTTACTAAATCTCCATGTTAGTAATGCAACAGTAAGCGAATGATCATATCTTGAAATCTTTTCTTTAAATTTATAAATATTTTTAGAAGCATAATCCATTCCACAAAAATAACCGATATTCTTTAATCTTAGCAATGATGGTGATTTTAAATACTTAACTAGAAAATTTGGTAAATCTGTATATTCTAATTTTTTTAAATAATATTGTAATAGCATTCTATATTTACTCCCTTTTTTATTCACTAATCATTTTTTCAGTTTTATTCATTTTATCTATACAATAATCATTAATTTCATTATCACTATAATTTAATAATTTTGATATTGCTACTAGATAAAATAATATTTTAATTAATTTTTCTTTTTCTAAATTTATAGTTAATGATGAAGCAAGTCTGTTTGCCTCTATAAATAATTTAACCATATCATTTTCTTCAATATTTTCTATTTCAATGTATTCAATATTTGCTAAATCACAAAAGCAAAGAGTTATCATTAAGCAATCGGCAAATTCAGGTATAGTTATATCAGGGCTACTTTGTTTTTCATTTTTCCAATATTTAAAACATTTTGTTTCATATGCAAATTCACTTAATTCACATATTAATTCTAACACTTGTTTATTAAATATTTCTTCAGTTTTATAATCATATTTCTTTTTAAAGTATGTATTTATAATTTTCTCCCTTTTATATATCTCATTTAAATTCACAAATATACTCCTTTCAAATTGTATCATCTATCAAACATTATTTATACTTATTCGACAAAAATGAAACATTTGAGACCTGTCCCAAATATTTCAAACTAAGTGTTTCAATGTCTCATAATGTTCTATAATTATTTTTATCTGCCCTATCATCCATTTTTCTATCATAATCTTCGTTTTTATAAAACCAGTCTGTATTTTTATCCTTTGGATTATTCATTCTATTTTTATCTAGCAATAAATCAAATAATACTGCTATTGGTATTATCATTCCTATCAATGATACAATTATATTTGCATATGTAGACAATGATATTGGTTCACTTCCAATTTGTATTATTGCATTTATATTGCTGAATAAATCCACACCAAAATACATTCCATATGATAATAAATATATTAAAGCTCCTAATATATTTCTTTTTACTATTAGTATCATACATACTATCACTATAAATAACAATACTATTTCCATCTCTTTATTTAATGGAACAAATCCTATTTCCATTCCTAATTCTGATGTTAATGTTACTACTACTCTGAATAGCCAAAATAATCCCATAAACATTACTAATAGCCATGTTGAAAAATTTTTCATTTTTTCTCTTCCTTTTCTTTTTTCTTCGTTTTTCTTTTTAATTAAACTAAATTGAATTTTTAATACATCTATTGTAGTATATCTAATAAAATATAATAAGGCAAAAGCAAAATATATATTTTGTATATATTACTTTTACCTATAACATTTAATATATGTTTTAGTCTACAAAATCAAAGTCATTTTTAAACTTTTCTTTAAATATTTCAAATACTTGATTTAATGTTTCTTCGCTTTCTACACTTACATAAGATTCTTCATCTGAATCTTCATCTGTGTCTTCAACTTTTAATATTACTACTTCGCCTTCATCTTCTTGTCCTTCTTCATTTATTGGTAATAATATAACATATTCTTCATTATCCAATTCTATCAAATCTAAAAATTCAAATTTAACTTCATTTCCTTCTTCATCATTTAATATTACTATGTTATCTAATTCTTCTCCTTCAAAATTTTCTTCCATTATTTTTCTCCTTTCAATTTTAATTATATTTATAATTTTTATAATATAATAACATATTTAAATAGCTTTTAAGAGGCTGATATATTTTTTTGTTTGTTTAAATAAGTTTCTAAAATATATACTGCAGATATAGTATCTACTATATTTTTCTTTTTATTCTTATTAACATCTAAAAAATTCATCGTCTTATGAGCTTCTACTGTTGTTAATCTTTCGTCAATTGTATCTATTTTTAAATGATTATATTTACATTTCAACTTATGGATAAACTCTTGAGTAATTTTTGCTCTTTCAGATATTGTGCCGTTCATATTTAGTGGCATTCCAACAACAATTGTATCAACTTTATACATTTGAAATATATCATCTAATCTTCTTAATATAATTTTATCTGAACCATTTCTTTGTATAGTTTCTAATCCTTGTGCTGTTATATTTAATTCATCTGTTATTGCTACTCCAACTCTTGCTTCTCCATAATCAATCCCTAATATTCTCATTTTATTCATTAATTCCTATATATTTTTTAACCATTTTTTCTAAAAGCTCATCTCTTTCAATTAGTCTTATCATATTTCTTGCATTTTTATGACTAGTAATATATGTAGGATCTCCTGATAATATATATCCAACAATTTGATTTATTGGATTATAACCTTTTTCTACTAGTGCCTGATAAACTTCTTTTAAAATTTCCTCACTTTTTACATTTTCTTCTCTTTCAACTTTAAAATGCATTGTTTTATCAAATTCCATTTTTTAGCCTCCTTATTATATATTAGTAATATCACTTTCGTTTGCATCTGTTGTATCCAAATATTCTTCTAATTTTTTTAATACTTCTTCAAGAGCTGTACCCTTATAATATGAAGAAATTACAAAATTTAATTTTGGTACTGCAATTTCATTATATTGTTTACTCGATTTTGTTACTTCTAATTTTGCTTCTGTTATTTCTTCTTGTGTTAATTGTATTTGCATACTTTCTATTTTGTCTTTAATTTCATTCAAAAAATCAGCAACACCATTTGTATCAACTCCAGAAAATGCAATAACAAATTTAGGTCCCATATATCTAATAAATACATATTGATTTGATATACTGTTTTCTACATATTTACTAATTTGTGTTATAAGCTTATTTCCTAGCTCTCTACAGTATTTCTTATTTATTTCTTGTATATTAATTATTTTAAACATACAAATAGTTGATGTTGTATATTGATCTATTTTTTTCTTTCCTTCACCATACAAATATTCTTCTGAATATAATCCTGTAAATAAATCTTTATGTACTATTGATTCTAGTGTTTTTTGATGTACAACAGTTTTTAAAACTGATACAATATTTTCTTTAATTACTTCTAATACTGTTGTATCAACATTATCAAAGTCATGTGGTGTTCCACTTTCCATTATCCAATAACCTATATATACATTATCAATATATAGAGGGAAAAATATGGCTGATTTTGCTCTTCCAAATTCCATTTGTTGATATGGCAATTTTTCACCTTCATTATTAACTGTAACATATTTAGGAGTTGCAGACTGAATACTATCCTTAAACATTTCTACATCTTGTAATGACTTTAAAGCATTCCAGTGCCTTTTGTCTACATTTGATGCTTTAATTTGATATTCAGCACCATCAAATACTACTATAGTAGAATATTTTATTTCATATCTTTCAATAAGAATTTCATTTATTTTATTGATTTTCTCATCAACAGTAGATGTTTCTCCTATTGCATTCATAAAATCTTGCACAACTGATAAATTTGTAATCCTTTGATTTATATTTCTGAATTTTTGTATCTTCTTGTGAATTGATACATTATATATTATTAGTCCTATTACGATTACTACTAATAATGCAACTACTGCTATTATCACGTTTATTCTCCCCCTCTTTCTGCTATTAATAATTTCTTCTCATTTGTTCCAATGTACTATTCATATTGGAGAATCCACTTCCTCCGTTATTTCCTGCTGAAGGTGGTTGATATGAACGATTACTTCCTGCTGATGCTGTATACACCATATTTCCTAATTCTCTTAATGTTTGCATAAAAGTTTTAGAATATCCTTTTAGATTAATATCACATTCAATAATTCCTTCTAGGTATTTTGCATATATTTCTTCTTCAAATGGTACGGCAACATATTTTATTGTATTTCTATCAAATAATTCTGTCATAAAAGACATTGCTGGATCATTATAATATGCCATTCCACCAATAATTGTTTTGTCTGATATTCCTCTAACTCTTACAGTTTTATTTAAAATTATTTTTAGTTTATTTTCATCTAAAATATTTTTTGATTTTAACTCTCTTAAAAATGCTGTTAAAGGTTGTATTGTTAAAATATCTAATGTTTGAACTAAATAAGTTTCTTGTGATTGCTTAAAATATCCAACTGGAGTGTCAAAATCTGTATCTATTAACAATAAAGTATGTTTTTTTATTAAAGTTTCTAATATATTATCTACTTGTGCTATAGCATTTCCTTCATCAGGTAAAGATGTATATACTGTTAAGTTTTTATTAACACTTATTCCTTGTGCTACTCCTTGTGCTAGTCCTTCAATGCTATGTGTAGCAATTTTTCTTAATTCTTCCTCATTTTTTGTATATATGTAATAAGAATTTCTATTTTTTGTTGTATCCAATATTGCTGTATTTACTCCCATTGAAGATAATAATTCTGCAATATTATTTACCATAAATGATGTTCCATTTTTGCTTGTTCCAACAAAAGTAACTATTTTTTGTTCTGGTCTTAATAAACTTCCAATGTCTATATTGCTTTCATATGTATTATTAGTGTTATATGAACTTTGAGGTTGTGATATTGATGATTGAACATTTTCTTGATAATAGTTATTTTGTGGTATTTCTGGTTGCATATTAATTGAATCATAATTATTTTGTTGACTATTTGATGATATATCTTCATAATTATAATTGTTTGATTGTAAATTTGTTTGCATATCATCTTGTGTATTATCATTTTGTCCATAAGATGTTTGCATATCTGTATAATAACTATTTTGCATATCTGTTTGATAATATCCATTTTGTCCATATGAATTTGATTGTGATTGTACATTATTTTGTATATTATTTGCTGTATTCATTGTATCTTCAAATCCTGGTAAAAAGTCACTATTATTATTTTCTTTTGAAACAGTTTCGTCATCCAAACCTGGTAGGATATTACTGTTTGCATCTAACACATCATCTAAATCTGCAAAAATATCATTATTTGCATTTAAATCATTATCTTCTAATCCTGGTAAAATACTATTATTTACATTTAAGTTATCATTTTCTAATCCTGGTAAAACACTATTATCTACATTTAAGTTGTCATTTTCTAATCCTGGTAAAACATTATTATCTACATTTAAGTTGTTATTTTCTAATCCTGGTAAAAAGTTATTTTGAGATTGTTGTTTAGTTGGGTTTGATGCTTCTAAATCATCAAAACTATCCATTCCTGGTAATGTAGTAAAATCATTTTCAGTTGTAGAAATATTAGGTTGTTGCATTGTTTCCTCTGGAAGTGGATTTTTTCTTGGTCTTCCTCTTTTTCTTTTTACTTTAGGTTCAGTATCTTCTTCTGGAAGTGGATTTTTTCTTGGTCTTCCTCTTCCTCTCTTCTTAACTGGCTCTGTAGCAAAACTATCTTCTTGTTTTTCTCCTACAATTGATTCATTAACAATATCTGATACATTATTTAATATATCATCAAATGCATCATTTTGTATTTCTTGTTGAACTTGTGGTTTTACTTGATTATATTCTTGTATATCTTGAACCGGTTTTGGCTTAACTGGTTGTACTGGTGTTTGTTGTATTTTAGGTTGTTGCACTTGTGGCTGTTGTACTTGTGATTGTTGCATTTGTGATTGTTGTACTTGTGGCTGTTGTATTTTAGGTTGTTGCACTGGTGACTCTTGTATTTGTGATTGTTTCATTTGTTGCTGTTGCACTTGTTGTTGATAACTTTGAGGTTGTTGAGGTTGTTGTGTTAATGGTCTGTTTATTTGTTGATTTTCTACTGGTTTCTTTTTAGCCAATTTTTTAGTTTCATTCATATTTATAGAAGATGGTATTACTATTGGTTCAGTAATATTATTATCTTTTGCAGTTGATTTTAATAATGTTTCAGTTGGTCCTCTTTTTTCTTGTCCCTTATTTTGGTATCTCAAAGAGTCTGAAACACTATTATTAAATGACATTACTTGTTGATATTTCGTTGATTGCTCTTCTAACACAGCTCGAACATTTAAAGGTAAAAATTTACTAATTATTCTTAATTGTGTATCATTATATTGTGCTGCTATATTATTAAAACTATCTATATATTTTTCTTCATTTTTACCTAATCTTTTATAATGTGCAACAATGTTTTGTATTTCCATTTCACTAACATCATTTTCATTTTCAGCTTGATAATTAACATCTTCTGCATCTATTTTATAATAAACTTTTGCTTCTTTTTTTATACGAGGTTGATGTATTAATTTACATACTTCATTAATGCTTCTGTCATTACCAATAACAGCATCATATATTCCTATTCCAAATAATTTTACTAGTATTGGTTCTGATTTTGTTCTTCTATCTGAACAAATTAAAATTATAGGAATATCATTTCCTCTTGAGTTAGAAGCTTCATCACTTATACTATCTAACTTTTCAAATATAAATTTATCAATTTGATCATATTGAGAATGTGTAAAAGATTCTAAATCTTCACTTATAACTATTCTGTCATAATTCTTATCTTTTTGTAATTCTTTTAGTATTGCATTAAAGTAATAAACATTTTTATATGAAATAATCTCTTTATATTCTCTTTGATATTTTTTTACTATTGATTCTGATATTTCCTCATTACTCACAGCAAATAATACTTTCATTTGTTACCCCCTTCCAAATTTCACAAACACTGCAAAAGCTAATGGTAAAATTTGGCATATAATTAATAATGTTACAAAAGTTACAATTAATCCCATACCTTTTTCTAAAGTGTCTAACTTTCTAATACCTATTACATATTGATGAATTGCACCAATTGCAATTCCTAAAAAACATAATGGTATACTATAAATTCTAACTAAATTTAATATATATGCAACAGTTCCATATGCATCTGAACCGTATTTTTGTTTATAATCATCTAATGATTTAGCTGAATTTTCTTTCAATTCTATTATTTTACTTTCTGTTTTGTTATCAATTGCCTTATCTGTAGCAAATGTTATATTAGTTCCAATAATTAATGCTAATAATGCTATTAATATTGCTACAATAATCAATTTATTTTTCATGTTATTATGCCCCTTTCATGAATTATTTCTTGGCAAAATTTCTCATTAAATCACTATACTTCTATATAATACAATAAAACATTAAAAATAGCAAGAATTTTTTTACAATTTATAATATAAAAAATTTAATATTTTTTAATATATTTCTTATTTTTATAAAAATATAGTTATAAATTACAAATTAAAATAATAAAATAGTAATAAAAACTAAATTACTAATTTTATTTATATACAATTCAAGTTTAGACTTTTAAAAATAATTAGTTTATCAAAAGTTATAATATATAGTAAAAATACTAATGCGCATTTTGGGAGACATTTATTACTATAGATAAGATAGATTAACTCTTCTATATTCGAAATTTATTAAACTTACTTATATGATTAGTCTGACCAGCAAATTGTGTTATTTTAATATATATTATAACTTTTAGATTAAAATAAAAGTTGAAACTTAATATATACAAAACCTTGATTTTATTTTAACTTTGTATTAATATAAAAAAGAATTACTTAGGAGGAAACTTATGGATAAGAAAAAATTAATATTATTTACAATGACTATATTTTTATTTTTAGTTATATTTTTTCTTATCTATTTATTGGGAAATAGGTATATTTTAAAGACAAATTTTGAAAAAAGTATACTTACATTTGCTAGTAAAAATGAAGACACAATATTTTGCATCAATAAAATACTACTTTTTAGTAGTTGCGATGCTAAAAATAAAAATATTTCAAATACAAATTTCACTATAGAAAATCTTTATCAATATACAGACATAGCATTATTTTTAACAAATAATGTTTCAGAAAACAATGAAGAAAATACTTTAAAAAATTTATGGATTGAAAATATAAAATATTGCAAATTGCCATCTGTTGGTGAACCTAATCTTTACTTTAAAAGCATTAATAATTTTTCAAAAAGTAACTTATCAGATGAAAATATTATAAATGATAAATTAAACTTTAATATTACATCAAATGATAACGAAAATTTAGATACACCTATTTTGTATAATAATTTAGCTAATCCAATAACACTTAGCTATGTTAATCAAAATATAAAAACAGATTATACAATGACTGATACTTCATCTCCTATCACATATGATGGCTCTTTACTAAAAAGATGCAATGTTATTACTGATACAATTTCTTGTAATTTATCATTTGATATACATATAATAAATAATTTGAATCAATCTTTTAAATGTACAGTATATATAAATATTCCATTAGAAAATGAAAAACAAAATATTCTTGACGGAAATTTAAAATTAAAACAAGATGTAAATTATACTTTTTACCGATATAACTAATAATAGGAGGATTTATAAAATGAAACAAAAACAAAATATTGCAGAACAATTAAAAAACAAATATCACAAAACAGAGGAAGTAACAAATTTCAAAGATATGTTGTATCGTTCAGCAGATATATATCGCTCTAGGACAGCTTTTAAAAGAAAGGATAAAGATGGAAATATCTATTCTACAACATATGAAACATTTAAAAATGATATTTTATATCTTGGGACAAGCCTAATTGAAAATGGATTTTTAAATAAAAAAATTGCTGTTATAGGAAAAAATTCTTATGAATGGTGTGTTTCATATCTAGCTGCAAGTATTGTAGGAATTGTAGTTCCAATTGATAAAGAATTACATACTGATGATGTTATTAATTTTATGAATATTTCTGAATCAAGTTGTATTTTGGGAGATAAAAAGAACTTATCTGAAATACAAAAAAAACAAGATAAATTATCAATTAAGAATACAAAATTTATAACTTTTGAAAAAGACTTTGAAACTTTTAAAACAAATGGAGAAACTCTATATAAAAGTGGCTTTGATAAATTTGATAAAATAGAAATTGATCCAGATGAACTTCGTATTTTATTGTTTACTTCTGGAACAACAGGAAACGCAAAAGGTGTTTGTTTATCTCAAAGAAATATATGTTCTAACATACTTTCAATTTATGGAATTGTTAAAGTTAAAAGAAGTGATTTATTTTTTTCTATATTACCTTTACACCATACTTATGAATGTACAATAGGTTTTTTATTGCCTATTTATAGTGGTGCTAGTATTGCTCATTGTGAAGGATTAAGATATATTTCAAAAAATATACTAGAATTTCATCCTTCTGTTATTTTATGTGTTCCTCTATTATTGGAAAATGTGCATAAAAAGATAATAAAAAATATGAATACTTCTTTACCAGAAAAATATAAAAAAGAGAATGAAAATCCATTTTATTGTTTACCTTTTTATATTAAAAAAATTGTAAAAAATAAGGTTAAAAATACTTTGGGAGGAAGACTTCGTGTATTTATAGTTGGCGCTGCTGCTCCTAATCCAAATATTTTATCTGATTTTCGAGCTTTAAAATTAAATGTTCTGCAAGGGTATGGATTAACTGAATGTTCTCCTCTAGTTGCTGGAAATACTGATTTTTATCAAAAGGATGATGCTGCAGGATTGCCTATTCCAAATGTTGAATACAAAATAGATAATCCAAATTCTGAAGGTGTTGGAGAAATTTTGGTAAAAGGTCCAAATGTTATGTTAGGGTATTACAATAATGATGACGAAACTAAAAAAGCAATAAAAGATGATTGGTTTTATACAGGTGATTTAGGAAAAATTGATGATGATGGCTATTTATATATTACTGGTAGATGTAAAAGTGTTATTGTTACTAAAAATGGTAAAAATATTTATCCTGAAGAAGTTGAATATTATTTAAATGATAATCCTCTTATTTCAGAATCGTTAGTATTGGGTATTCAAAAAGATGAAGATGATGAAACTTATATTAATGCTCAAATTTATCCTAATATAGAAGCTATAACAGAGTATTTGAAAGGTAGTGTTCCTACTAAAGAGGAAATTTGGAAAGTAATTTCTGATGTTGTTAGTAGTGTTAATAAAAAACTTCCTAATTATAAACATATTAAGGGATTTAACATTAGAGATAAAGAATTTGAAAAGACTACAACTCAAAAAGTTAAACGTTATGGTGATAATATGAATGTTAATAATGATAAGTCTTAAACTTTACTTATATAATAAAAACAGACATTAATTACATCTATGCAATGAAAAAAGTTCTCCATTTGGGGAACTTTTTTATTATATAAATTTCCGAATATATTTATGTTCTTCCTTTTTTATATATGGAAATTGTACTCTATAATTTCATTTTGTATGTAATCTCAAAATCATCAAAACCATTGCTTTTATAAAACTCTCTAGCATTTATGTTTTTGTAATTTGCTGTTACCTTTATTTCTTCAATATCTTGTAAAATGCAATATTTCTTAAATTCTTTGACAAGTTTTTTACCAATTCCTTTTCTACGATATTTATCATCAATATAGAAGTTATCTAATTC